>JBGUWM010000063.1:0-52330 GCA_045221175.1 Acutalibacteraceae bacterium
AACTACCCCAAAGGCGGACACGGGTGCAGCGTCACGCTGCCGCACCCGGCAGGCGAGACCCGGGGGACATCGGTGATTGGTTATAGCACAAAAGTGTCATGTTGATACTAATCGTCAAAAGTATTCTATCACAAACCAAATTCAATAGCAATACACTTTGATAGCCGGACAGGGAAATCAATTTTTTCCGGGAAATTACATGGGAACCCCCTTTTTTTCTGACAAAAGGGTTATTCCCTTGTCTTGCCTGCCGGATCGGTCAGTGCCGCTGTGTGCAGTATTTTTTTGAAGCAGCGCTCCTAACAGATGAATTAGCAGGCTTTCGACTGTCAGATGTTGAAGCCGGAGCTCCGTAATGACAGGATCCGTCAATCAGCTTGATAACCGGATTGATCAATGACGTATGGATAAAAAGCTGTCTTTCAGAACATTTTTTTCTTTTGCCTATTGCAAAACGCCGGTTAAAGGCGTATAATCTCGCTTGGTTAGATACGGCTAATTGACAACTGATACATCATAAACCGGAAGAAAGGAAGCGTTTGCAGTGTTCGGCGTCACACGCCGGCTCCGGGAAATGATCTGTCCGACGTAAGAAAGCCTCATCAGGGAAGCCCTGTCACGAAAGCACATCATGAAAGTCCCATTACGAAAGGTCCATTACGAAAGCCCTGTCAAAGAAACCTTCCGGCAGCATTTCAAGGGAAAGAGGATCCGCTCCATTCACAGCAGGGGTGCAGCGGAGGTCTTCGGGGAGGAACGGCTTGCGGAAGGCGCTCTGTGTGACGAAGCGTATCAAACCGGTTATCAGGTTTCTGCAGTAAAGTCAGAACCCTATGAAAAGAATGGTTTACTGCATGAAAAAAGAAATAAAGGAGATGTCATAAGTGCCGATCGTTCAATTCGATAACGTAACAAGAGTTTATAAAACAGGCGAACATGAGCTGAAGGCGTTGGATCAGGTCAGCTTTTCTCTGGACGAGGGAAAATTCGTCGTCATTTTAGGCCCGTCCGGTGCAGGCAAAAGCACCCTGCTGAATTTGCTGGGAGGGCTGGACAGCCCCACGGAGGGAACCATCACCGTTAATGACAGAGATATTTCAAAACTCGGCGATAATGAGCTTGCGGATTTTCGTGCTTCAACCGTTGGGTTCGTATTCCAGTTCTATAATCTGATTCCCACGCTGACAGTCTATGAAAACGTGGAGCTGGTATCGGAAATTTCCAAGAACCATCTTGACGCAAAACAGATGATAGCGGAGGTGGGGCTTGGCGATCATCTTCACAATTTTCCGTCCGAGCTTTCCGGCGGCGAACAGCAGAGAGTTTCTATCGCAAGGGCGCTGTGCAAGAATCCGCAGGTGCTTCTTTGCGACGAACCCACAGGCGCACTTGATTCGGAAACAGGCGTAATGGTGCTCAAGCTTCTTCTGAAAATGGCAAAAAGCTACGGCAAGACGATTGTCATCGTTACCCATAACCAAAGCATCGCAAAAATGGCGGATGTGGTTATCCGTGTGAAAAACGGAAAAATACGCTCTGTGGAGGAACAGGAAAATCCCATGAGCGCAGACGAGGTGGAATGGTAATGCTTATTCGCAAATTATTCCGTACCGCATGGAGCTACAAGGCACAGTTCATTTCCATGATCATTATGATGACGCTGGGTACGGGTGTTTTTCTGGGCTTCAATATGGAGTGGTACACCATCGAATATGATACCGCTCGTTTCTTCCGTGACACGAATTACGCCGACTACCGCCTTTATGCGCCGGCAGGATTTTCTGCCGACGATTTGGAAAAAATCGCCGGCATTGACGGCGTCGATGCGGCGACACGCTTTTTGTCCGTCAATCTTGATCTGAAGGGCAAGGCAAACAAGTCGCTTGCCCTTGACGTCAGCGAAAACTTTACGGTTTCGACCTTCGTTGTCATGGACGGTGAAGCTTACGATAAAAACGGCGACGGCTTCTACCTGTCGGATAAATTTGCCGCCGCAAACGGCTATCATCTCGGTGACGAGCTGGAGCTGTCGTTTCAGGGAATCGACTTCAGCGGAAAAATTGCAGGTCTGATCAAATCCGGCGAACACATGATCTGTGTTGCGGACAAGAACCAGATGATGCCCGATTACAATACGTTCGGGTATGCCTATATTTCCCCTGCGAAGCTGCGTGATGTTCTTCGCAAAAAGCTGGAACAAACTGTCACTGTGGAACAGAAAAAAGCCGGAGTGCCTGACAGTATCATCAGCGAACGGCTGGACGACATACTGACAGACAAAGCGATAGACGAAGCCGAAAACAAAGCTTATGCTCAGATCAATGTGTTGTCCGGACTGGATAAGCAGACGCTTGAAGAAGCCGTGAAAAACGCACTGGGAAAAACCATCATGGTAACGCCGAAGGAAGATCATGTGGTATACAAAGAAGCGATGGGCGAATCCGAAGAAGGAAAAACAATGGGCTCGGTACTGCCCGTGCTGTTTCTGGCGATAGCGATTCTCACTATGGTTACGACCATGCACCGTGTCGCAACGAAGGAGAAAATACAGATCGGTACGCTGAAGGCTCTCGGTTTCAGAAACCGCAGGATACTGCGCCACTACACATCGTACGGCTTTTTTATCGGACTGGCAGGAACCGCTTTGGGTGCAGGGCTGGGCTATCTTATCTGCAAGGTGGTGATGAGCGAAAACGGCATGATGGGCACCTATTTTGATATGCCCGACTGGACGGCAGCCACGCCGTTTTTCTGCTATCCGGTCATGCTCGGAACGATCCTTCTGCTGGCGCTCATCAGCTTTCTTTCCGTTCACCGGCAGCTCAGAGGAACAGCCGCAGAGGCGCTGCGTCCCTACACGCCGAAGAAAATGCGAAAAACGCTTTTGGAGCGCACAAAGCTCTGGAACAGGCTGGGCTTCGGTACACAATGGAACCTGCGTGACCTGAGCAGACACAAGAGCCGTTCGCTGATGACGCTGTTCGGCATTACGGGGTGTATGGTGCTGATGGTCGGGGGTCTTGGTATGCGTGATACGATGGCAGGCTTTTTGAACCTGCTTGATAAGGACATTTCAAACTATGCGACAAAAGTCAATCTTGCGGATAATGCCGACAGCACAAAGGCAAAGTTGCTTGCGGACGAGCTTGAAGGTGACTGGGAAAGCATCTGCGGAATCAGTCTTGACGGCGACACGGTAAGCCTTGAGGTTGTGCATAATCCCCATCAACTGTACAACGTCATTAACGAAAACAACCGCCGCATAGACCTGAGCGACGAGGGCGTTTATCTTTGTCTGCGGCTCAAAGACAGGGCTGCTGTCGGAGAAACGATCACGTTCTCGCCCTATGGGTCAAAGGATACCTATACCGTGAAGGTCGCCGGCTATAACCGTTCCGTGATGACAGAGGGCGTGACGATGACAGACGCACTTGCGGACAGACTTGGCATCGACTATACGCCGACAGCCATTTATACGGACAAAATGACAGACGATATTCCTTCGTCCGACCTGATTGTCGGCAAGCAGGACAAAGCGAAGCTCATGGAAACATTCAACAGCTTTGTTTCCATCATGGACAGCATGGTAATCATTCTTGTTGTTGCAGCGGCAGTGCTTGGCATCGTTGTACTGTACAATCTGGGCGTTATGAGCTATGTGGAACGCTTCCGTGAGCTTGCCACGCTGAAGGTTCTCGGCTTCCGCAACAAACAGATCGGGCGGCTTCTGATCTCGCAGAATATCTGGCTTACCGTCATCGGCGTCATCATCGGACTGCCGGCGGGAGTGGGCGTTCTGAACTGGCTGCTGGTGGCTCTTGCGGGAGAATACGAAATGAAGCTGATGCTCGGCCCCCTGACCTATTGTGTGTCGATATTGCTGACCTTCGGGGTTTCTCTTCTTGTGGGGCTGCTGGTGTCCAAAAAGAACCGTAAGATAGATATGGTTGAGGCGCTGAAGGACGCAGAATAAAAGAAATGTGAAAAACACAGTTCCTGACCGGAGCTGTGTTTTTTATTTTGAAGTGATTGACAATTGTCGGGAAGATGGATTCCCTCAAATTGATCGGATGCCCCGGACTTATTTAATTGAATTTTAGTATGATTTGTGTGTTTGCAAAAGCAGCAATGAAAAACAGCTCACACTGAACGGCTTTTCGTTCGGTGTGAGCTGTAAGCGGCTCGTTTAATGCTGCTGTTTGTTCCGGAAAATCATTTGCCGTATAATCGGCTGTCAATCAGATGATTCAGATTCTGTCTTTCTGCGCTTGATAGCAAGGAACAGGGCTGCGGTAAGACTGCCCAGCAGAGTTGCCGTAATAGCAGCCGCAGAAGCAGTGTCACCTGTTTTGGGTGCGTTGTCGGGGACTTTTACGGTTGATGATACATGGTCAGGCTTGGAAGTGTCATCAAATAATTCAAGTGCGATGTAAGCTGTTGCAGCCAGATCGGTATATGTTTTGCCGTTAAAATCTGCCGTCGCTTTATAGTAGACAGTTACTTCCCCGTCATCAGAGGTGGTATAGCTTTCACTGACAGCCGCATTGACAGCTTCGGTATGCTGACATCTGTCATCGGTACAGGTAAATGTTGCGGTGGCGCCGTCATGAGCGTAATTCCATTCCCAGTCAGGTTCACTGTAAGTGTGTGCATCCATAAAGTCGAAGGTGATGCTTGCGGTTCTGAAATCCATGTTGCTGAACGTGGTTTTGTGTCCGAGATGGATCACGGCATTAACTTGATTGAAAACAGCATCACCTGTCGTGATCATGCCGGGATAGGTGAGCGTGATATCCAGCGCATAGCCGCCGGTCTTGTTGACCCACGAAAAAGCATATTCGCCGATTTTGCCAAGGCCGGAAGTATTGCCCGTTACCTTTGTAACGCCGATCTTATTGAACGCACACGGCTTGATCTCTGCGATATTTTCATTCAGTACCAATTCAAACTGCGGCTTTCCGGCTTTGATGAATACGTCAAGATGATCAGTACCCAGAGTGGTGACCTTCTTGCCGTTAAAGGTCTTAGGAATAACGATTTCGGTAAGATTTTTCGTCTTGCCAGTGTAATACTCGATTGCATAGGTATCATCGGGCAGGAGTGCAAACTTAAAGTAAGATACCCAGATATCGGTTATCTCATCGCCGACAGAATGATCCTTGTTTACGGCATAATATTTACCCTGATATCTGTAATGCTCTTTGTATCCGAGTATATAGGCGCCGCTGTCATCAATATACGGTTCTGCTGCGGGATAATAAACGTACGTTTCTTCCTTTTCTTCGGTATAGGTGTCGGTGTAGGTCTTGCCGCCGAAGGTTACGGCTGCGGTGTAGATTACTTTATCCGTATCCTCGGTTTTAGTCACTTCTGCGTCAACCGTCTCGGTATACCCGCAGTCTGTACAGGTGAAGGCGGCCTTTGCGCTTACGTGGTCGTCAGACCATTGCCAAGTGGGTTCGCCGAATGAGTGAACGTGTTTTTTGTCGACCTTCACTTCAAAGTCCTTATAGACTTCTATATGCTCGTCATAGCCCTCAACGATATTGACGGCGGTTACTCTGATGATGTAGGTTGCGGTAGAAGTGGGAGTGAAAGAAACGGTGGCGTTTTCGTCTTCTTTCTGAAGCACCGTCCAGTTATAATCGTAAATTTTCTTATAGGATACGGTGTAGACGATATTGCTGCCGACGCCGCCCTCTGCCGAGCAGTTGACAATGATCGGGTCAGTGGTGTAACCGCTGTGTGAAGAAACAAACGAGGAATTGACAAGGGGATCGTGAGCGATGACGGTGAGGTCCTTGACCGCCGTGTTGACAATCTTATCGTTTACCACGTCAAAGGCTTCTACACGGACGTCGTACTGTCCTGCTGCTTTCGGTACAAAGTACATAAATGACGATCGGATTGACCGTTCTGTGATGGCTGTCCATGTGTCAGAGTCAGAGCGCTTGTAATAGATGGAGAACAAGGCGTTGGTGCTTGCACCCATACCGCCTTCGGTATGACAGGTAACGTAAATTTTTTCGCCCACCGGGTGGAAGGTGTGATAGATGGAAGAAGTATTTTGGAAGGGATCCCCCACGTTAACAACAAAAGTCTTTGTGGTTGTATAGCGTTTTCCGTTTTCAAGGATATTGACAGCCTCGACCTTAAAGGTATACTGTCCTGTTTTTTGCATAACATTCTCGTTTGCCGGGGTAAACTCAATCACGGAGTTCTTGCTGTCGGTCTGTAAGGTATACCAGTAAGAGGTTGTGGAATCGCCGTATCTTGAGTATTTGACAGTATAGAATACCTCTTTGCTGAGACCGTATTCAGAAAGACAATAAATTGTCACCTTATCATTCTTGCCGATGGTGTAGGAAGAAGGTACGGAGAGGTTTTTCAAAGGAGTGACGGTGTTGGTATAGGTTTTGCCGTTAAACTCTACGGTTACGGTACAGGTGGTTTTGTCAGGGGTTTCGGTTTTGGTGCTTACACCGCTGACGGTTATCTTGTTTTCGCTGTCGGTTTCGGTAAACGTCGCAGTGGCGCTGCTGAAGTCCTCAGCCCAATCCCAGACGGGTTCGTTATAGGAATGGACGTATTCATACTGATCGGTATAGAGCTTGCCGAGAAAAACAACGGTTGCCGTATATGTTTTCTTTTCGGAAGTGTCGGTAATGCTTATTACAGCGTCAAGTGTTTCACGGTAATGGCAGTCCTGACAGGTGAAGACGGCTGTGGCAGCGGTATGGCCGGCGTACCAGGTCCATGTTGGCTCGCCGAAGCTGTGAATATGACCGTATGTGGCGGAATATTCCCTGCCGTTAAAGATAACGGTTGCCGTATAGGACACTTTACCCTGATCCTCTGTTTTGACGACGGTTGCTTCAACGGTTTCAGTGTGCTGACACTTGTCAATGATGCAGGTAAACGCAGCGGCTGCTTTGCTGTGATCTGCCGACCATGTCCATACAGGTGCGCCGTAGGTGTGCGGATTGCTGCTGAACTGCGCCTGATAGGTGATATCTCGTGTCACCTTGGAGATGTCAGGCGACCAGCCGCTGAAGGTATAATCGTACTGCTCGTCGGATTCCCTTTCGGGTGTTTTACCGTTATACCGGGGAATCGTGCCGATGGGAACGTTCTGATCCGTCTGCAGCACTTTGTCTGCGTTCATCCAGGTTACGGTGAAAGCGGTTTTGTCGGCAGGCGTCAGGGTCTTGCCGTTGATGGAAGAATTGTCGGATACCTTATCAGGGGCAAACACATCGCTGCCGTCCGTGAAAAGCTTTTCCAGCGTAACGCTGCCGTTATAACTGCCCGCAGCGATGCTGTCGGTTGCTTTTTTCCAGCTCAGTTTGATTTCGGCACTGGGGCTGCCGCCGCCGATGCCGTATCCCATTTTTCCGTTTACGCTGATATTACCGCCGTTGATGGTAATATCGGCACTGCCTCTTGCGCCGCCGCCGATGCCGGCAGCGAATTCTGCGGCCTCTGCTTTGACGGTACCGCCGTTGATCACGATTGCAGCAGTACCGGAGTGTCTTTGTCCGCCGCCGATTCCGGCGCCTGCGTAATTGGCTTTAGCGCAGACCGTACCGCCGTTGATGGTGATCAGACCGCCGCAGTTATTGTTTGTACCGCCGATAGCTGCCCAGCTTGCGTTTTGACTGCCGGCATCAACCGTACCTGTTCCGGCATTCTGACCGTAGATCGTAAGTGTCGCTTCATTTTCGTTGACGGTTATTCCGTTGGGAACGGTGAGCGTACAGTCGTCGCAGAGGATCAGGTGTACGTCACCCCGGCAGGTGATACGGCTGTCGATCGCCGTGTCGGAGGTGACGGCATACCAGCCTGCGTTAAGAGCAGTGCTGCTGTCTTTGATGGTATCAGCCGGCGTAGTTTTCTCTGTGCCGTCCGCATCAATGTAATTAACAGAGACGGCGGTAGAGCAGTAGAAGGTGTCGGTTGTTTCTTTGTGGCCTGCTTCATCGGAAATGACCGTGCGTATCTCGTAATCGCATCCGCCTTTCAGCGTCATTGAGAGAGTGGGAGCATAAGAAGTCGTCCATGCGTCGTCGCTGTCTGCTCTGTACTGCACCTTGACATTCTGTCTGCCTGCTGCGCCTGCTGCCTTGGCGTTGACGTTCAGAGCATTGGTACTCGGGTCAAAGGAAAACGCCGAATCATTCTTAAAGGAAGGTTCTTCAAAGAAGAAGATCCTGACAGGCTTTGATTTAATGCTGTCGGGGGTATAGGTCTGATAGAAGTGATTGTAGGCGATTGCCTGATAGGCAAGCGGATCTGTTTCTTTTCTGTGGTTCAGCACATAAAGGCTCACGTCTTCCGGAGTGAGGCTTTCTTTGTTATAGACAAAGCCGGTATAGCCTTCGTACTGGTCTTTGTTATATTCTCCCCACTTGTTTTGGGAAATTGTCCTTCCCCATTCTTTGACGTTTGCATTGCTCACCAGCATATTGGTATTGCTGTCCGGTGCCGTAATGCTGAAGCCTCTGTCTTTCAGGAAGTTCCATACGGTTTTGGTACTCTTGTAGTTTGCAGAAACATAGCTTCCCATTTCGCCGATCTTTGCGGAGGAAACATACTGGCGGTTATTGAGAGCCTTCTGCAATCTTGTTTTTTCGTTATTGTAGGAATTGTGAGCGTTGGTATCGTTTCTTCCGTTTGTTTCAATGACCTTAATGGTACCGACGTCATTTTCACGACCCGGCTCATAGCCGGCAAGCTCGGACTTGACGGCTTTTATGGTATGACCCTTGTCAAGATAGGTGTATCGGCTGTTTTCTGCATTGTATAAATACTGGGAATACAATGAGATAAAGCTTTTTTGATCGTGGAAATTAAAGAGCATCATGGTTTCTGCACCGATCTCATCTTCTATGGATTTGACCGTTGACCTGGCAATGATGCTTTTTTGTGTCGGAGAAAGTGCGGCGATTTCTTCTTCGGTGAAATTCGCCACCTTCAGTGAAGCACCAAGGCACTGAGCCAGTACAGACTGACTGTAAAGGAACTCATAGACGATCTTGTTGATATACGGTGTTGCCTTGTCGTACGCTTCGCCTGAAAACAGAACCTTTTTTGAAAAATACTCATAAATGGTATCGTACAGATTTTTGGAATCAATCTTTGTGACGGTTTCGCCGCTGATCAGATTGGCAACCTTCCAGAATTTGGAAAGCTTATGGTCAGAGTTGCTCCAGGTATTGCTTCTGCCGATCAAAGCAGCAATCTCCACTAACTTTTCATTCTCCGTCAGACTGTCATCGGACAAGTGGGTATTGATCCTTTCTGCATCCCTGATCGCCGTGTTGTACATATCATCCACAACATCGCCGATCTTCATGGTGTACATTTCATTGCCCAGTTCGTTCAGCAGCGTATCCCCCATGGAAGTGATCTGCTGATTGATCTTTTCAAGTTCTGTGTCAAGATGTTCTCTGAGTTCTTTCAGATCTTCCTTGCTGATGCTTCCATCGCCGCTGCCGCTGCCGAAAGCATCCGTCAGTTCGAGAATGGAATCAAAACCGTCAACTAAATTGCCAAAAAACGGAATATTATTAAAAACCGTCTTTGCCATTCCCATAATCATTTTTTCTTCCGCTTTCAGGAGCTTCGACTCCTGAGGTGTCAGACTTTCTGCGGCATAGACCACAGGAGCGGACGTATAAATTGCCGTTGTCAGCGCAGCACTTCCGGCAGAAAAAGCCGTCAGAGCAGAAAGCGCTGCGGAAAGCAGTTTTTTCTTGAAATCTTGTTTAATCATGCTAATAACTCCTTTTGTCAATCAGACTCATGTGCGGAACTCTCGAATAGTTACTTACAGTAGTAGGTAACTTGCTATGTATATGATAGCAAGCGTTTTCCGGCTTGTCAATACTTTTTTGTATTTTTTATGCGCTTGTGTTACAGGCTTTGCTGTACTTGAAAAAGTGCTTTCGTGATTTCGTTGAGGGGATTGGGCGGGGTATAGTTTTCAAAAACGTCAAAGGAATGATCGGTAAAGATTGCAAACAGGTAGGCGCCCTCGTCGGTAAAAACAATGCCGGTATCATTGATGGCACATTCGTCGTTATACGGGTTTTTGTCCGTATAGCCGGAAGGAGAAGTGCGTTCCGGCGAATAATAGGAGCCGGTTCCAAGACCGCTTTCCCAGCCGGCTTTGGATTGAACCCGACAAAAGCCTCCCAGAACCTCCCGTGCAGAGGAGCAGGCGGAATCCGACAAATAGGTTTTCAGATCCTCCGGCGCATTGCCGCTTTCCAGATAGCTGTACATTTTTGTCCACAGCAGGCACATATCCTTCACCGTAACGCAAGGATAGAATCTTGTGCTCATGTCGTGTTCCACACCTGTTTCACGGCACCATCTTTCAATCGGTTCACTGCCATATAGACTCCGAAGATATTCATACGCTTCATTATCGGAAAGTCTGACAGCTTTTTCAATCTCTGTATGATGTATGTCGAGCAGCCCGGGATTTTCCTCCAGAAGCGCACAGAGATAGACTGCTTTGATCGTACTTTGTGTACACATGATCCTGTCTGAACAGTAGGATACCCCCGAGTTTGTATTCAGGTCATACATCACAAGGCTTACATCATAGCCCTCATTTGTCATGACTGCAATGCTGCTTTCTAACTGTGACAGTGCGACTTCAGAAGGCTTGCTGCTGCCGAAGGAGGTCAGCACGTTATCATACCCGATCGTATTGATCGTACGGCGCATATAGACATCTTTGTTTTCCGTTTCTTCCGAAGTCTGCGGTTTCTCCGAAGCTTGCGGTTTCTCCGAATCCTGCGGTTTCTCCGAAGCTTGCGGTTCCTCCGAATCCTGCGGTTCCTCCGAATCCTGCGGTTCCTCTGAAGCCTGCGGTTCCTCCGAAGCTTGCGGTTCCTCCGAAGCCTGCGGTTCCGCTGAAGCCTGCGGTTCCTCTGAAGTCTGCGGTTCCTCTGAAGTCTGCGGTTCCGCTGAAGCCTGCGGTTCCGCTGAAGTCTGCGGTTCCTCTGAAGCCTGCGGTTTCCCCGAAGTCTGTGGTTCTTTT
Organism: Acutalibacteraceae bacterium; assembly: GCA_045221175.1. Classification (GTDB taxonomy): domain Bacteria; phylum Bacillota; class Clostridia; order Oscillospirales; family Acutalibacteraceae; genus UBA1213. Next base: position 11,054 of record JBGUWM010000063.1, read on the forward strand.
GGCAATGCTGATACATTTTGCTTCAGTGATTCCTGAATGACTTGTGCCGAAAGCGTCTGTTGTTCGTTTTCTTTCTTTGTACAGCCGCAAAGGACGGACATACAGAGCAGACCTGTCAGCAATAATGACAAACGTCGTTTCATTTATCTCTTCCTTTCTTTTCACATTCAAAGCATTTTGTAAAATATACCCCGTGAGGCAGTGTTTAAGAAATGTAACTATTGTGTCGTTTTTTGCTCGGAAAAGTATTATCAAGCTGTGAATATCCGCAGGATTCTACTTTTTCGACAAATGACAAAAGAAAACACGGCGGCGATTCTGTCACACGGCAATTGGAATGATACGGATCACGCAATTGACCGGATTGCGCAAGACACCGGACAGTCTTTCAGATCGGCACCATGTTTTTCAGACCATATCAGGCGGTTGAGTTCCTCAACCGTTTTCAGTATCTTTTGATAGAGCGTGGAAGTGTGATGAGGGCTGAATATCATCTTGACGTACTTCGGGTGATCCATCATACATTTGAAAACAGTCGGCAACACCTCAACATTCGGTTTTTTTCCGTACGCAGCAATCAGAGGCATCACGTCGCCCGGCATCTGCTTTTCAAGCTGCTCATACACGTCATAAATATCCGCAAAGTGCTTGTGACAAGTGATTCTTTGACTATCCGTCTTGTCAGACAGTTCCTGAACAGTGATGTTTCTCAGCATTTTTTCCGTCAGCAGTCCGGCGAGCCTCTCATAAATTGCTCTGCGTGTTTTTGTATGCGGCGGTCGGGTTTCCTGTCAGCTAATGCAGTCAGTCTTCTTCTTTCTCCTCATTGATAAGATATCGTTGGCTCTTTCTCAGCTCCTTCTGCGGGTACGGAAACAAAGCGCCATACAGCCGCAGGCAAGTATCAGCACCGTTACAACGATCCGGGCGGTATTGTCGTCGCCTGTGTCAGCAGGTATATCGTCCGGAACGGTAACAGACGTTCCGGACTGCGCCGGATCGGAAGGCTCCCGGCAGGGACTCTCTGACGGAGCTTCTGACGGTTTTCCGGAGGATTCGGCGGACGATTCTTTTGAAGGCTCTTGTGAAGATTCTTGAGAGGATTCCGCTTCATCGGTTACGATAATGGTACATACCGCCTGAACCTCTTCGCTGATATAGACCGTAACTGTTTCCGTGCCGGGCTTGAGCGCCTTGAAAACATTGTTGCCAAGTGACTGAACGATGCCGGCATCTTCATCATAATCCAGAATGGGTGTATCCGAACATGGCTGCGGAGTAATGGTATAATCGAGATGCACATACTCGCCTGCTTTCATGCGGATAGTATCTTTTTTCAGGGTAACGGACTTTGCTTCCTGAGCAGGCGTGACGCTGCCGTCATAGATATGAAGCGTAAAGGACTTTGAGAATTCGTTGTTGACGGTTGCAGTAATAACCACGTCGCCGGGCTTTTTCAGAGAGAACAGATTATATTCGGTGAATTCCGCTGTGTCGATGTCTGATGAGCTCCAGACAACGTCCTTGACCTGTGCGTCATCGGGCGTGATTGTGTACATCGGATAGAAATAGTAGCTGTTGATATCACACCAGATTTCATCCGCAGACAGATAGATGTTGTCCGCCATGACCGACCGGGAATTGTCGGCATAGGTTGCTGTGATAACCGTATCCTCCCAGAAGGACGGCATTTCGGTTCCTGCTGTTAACAGTTCGCCGTTACACTCCCAGCCGACAAAGGTGAAACCGTCCTTTCGGGGAGCATCAGGCAGGATCTGACTGATGGGGAAGCCGGCTTTTACGGTTTTTTGCTCCACAACCGTATCGTCAGCCATGAACGTAACGGTTACACGGACGATATTTAACTTATCAAGATTTTCGTTGATCCATGTCCGGCGCTCCGTCATCCATGTACGCAGCGTTTCAATCTCTTCATCAATCTCCATGTCGGGGTCTTGGGTAAACGCAAGGTTATCCATCCATGAGCTGCGTATCTCAGACACATATCTGTCAAGAACGCCGCCGTCCCTGACAATATCAGTGATGATGCCGTCAAGTGCTGTCCAGCGATCCGCTAAAAGCTTCAGATAGCCGGGATCATTCTCTCTCAGATAATCAAGCCACGGCATCAGACGGAAGTTATAGCCTTCGGTAGATTTGAAGGTCTTGCCGAGAGCAAGATCAAAGTCCCAGAGAGGTCCCCAGTATATTTTATCGTTCCTTGGCTTGTAAAGATACGTACTGTCCGTAAAATAGGCGTCCTGATTCTGTGTGAAAATCTGCACCCACCAGTAATCGGCGGCGGACTGCAGATCCATATATTCGGAAGCGTTGCCGCTGAAAATTGCGTTCTCTGTTTCCTGCAGATAATCGGAAAGATAGGCTTTTTGCTCAGGCGTGCCTGTTTCCTCGGCAGTAAACTGCGGGTTCTGGAAGGCAAATGATGCGCCTCTTTCGGTTGTGAAAAGGTTTTCTGCGGATTCGTTGCCTTCGGGTATCGAGAACAGATAGCCGCCGGTGACCTCGGGTTCTTCATTGTCTTCAGCGGTCAGCTCATCAATATCGACTCTCGATTTGCCGATTCTCACCTGTTCGCAGAGGAAGTAACTGCCGAGATACTTTCCGTTCATCACCACGTCAACAGGCAGGGACTTCGGTGTATAGGCAAGTCCTAACTGCTCACCCATATAATAGGTAAGCTTATTCCGGAGCAGCGTTTCATCAAAAGCGTTAGCCAGCAGCGTCCAGTGCTTGTTCTTGCCCATGCCGAGAAGATCGGCTTTTTTATCCAGCTTGAACTTATAAGGCTTCTTATTGTTTATCCAGGTGGTATGTCCTCTGCCACGAATGTAGTCAAGCCGGAGATCGTCGGTATCCGCAAGCATTTCCTCACTGTAATCACCCTTGTAGCCTTCCGGAACGTCAATTCTGATCGTTCCGGTACATTCTGCGGAATGATCGGGACTGGCGTTCATTTCTTCAATCGTGCCGTAGCCCTCGGCGGTTTCGTCTATATTGATGTAAACCACGGGAAGGTTGTTGTCTGTAAGTATTTCTTCCACAGAAGGCTGCGCCGCATACACGCTCAGGGCAGGTACCGCAGCAGACAGACAAATGCAGACAGAAAGGATAAAGCGAAAGATTTTTGTCGGGGTTTTCAAAAAAAACAACTCCTTTTTTATGATTTGCTGATGGATATGATCAGAGCATCTTTCACGGATAACTGTTCAGAGAACCATGCTGTTCGATCCAGACGTATTTGTTCCAGTCCTCTACGCAAAGAAACAGCTTCGCTCCAATGACCGGATTCCTGCAAAAGCTTTCATTGCTGCAGAGTTTTTCAAATATATCCTCATCCAGACGCTGTTTCAAAAATGCCACCGCTTCTTTTTTATGGATGCCTGGCGAATATACGGCGATCTTTTCTGCAAGCGGATTGTATTGCTTTGTATTGTTCATCGTTCACAGCACACTGCATCGTATCAGTATGCGTCTGACCTCCTCATGAGTTCGTTTTCATCATATATGGACTGTCCTATAAAAGCCTCGGTGATCGTTGCCCAGGAATAGGCGCTCATATATTCTCCTCTGTATAAATTGATGGCTTCCGGATCGCCGTTGGTGAAACGGTACATATCACAGTTGATTTTTTCGGAGCATACCCGCAGATACCCCCTGTTCAATTCAAAAATATCCTCTATCCCGTACTTACGGAGTGTATCCCGCAGACTGCGGATGATAACGTCAAGCTGCTTCTGCATGGAGCGGTCATATTGCCTGTCTTCATACAAAACGGCAAAAACATTGGCTCTGCTGACGCTTTTTCCGTGTCTGTCAATCAGATACGCAAGCAGTTCTTTTGCTTTGGCACGGGTGAAGTGTACCGTTACGCCGTCAACCGTCAGCTCAAATTCTCCGAAGGTGTGCGCCTCAATATGTGCATACGCATGGATTCCCTTATCATGCGACAATGCATATCGAATTTCTGACAAAAGCCGTTCTCTTCCCAAAGGCTTCATGATATATCCGGAAGCGTGAATGGCAAAGGCGTCCAGCGCATATTCCGGGCAGCCTGTCAGAAAAATAATGCTGATCTCCGGCAGCAGCTTTTTCATCTCAGATGCAAGCTGTATGCCGTTCATATCCGGCATATTGATGTCCAGCAGCGCCACATCCGCCGGATGCTCCTTCAGCCATAGAAGGGCTTCAGCCGGACGTTCAAATCCTACCGTTTCCGGGTTCATCGGCAATTCACTGCACAAAGACACAGTCTGATTCAGCACCGGTTCTTCATCATCAACGCATATTATCTTCAACGTGTTCATCCTTCTTTCAGGATATATTTTTTCGTTTTTGCGAACCTCCGTCCTGTTACCTTTGATTCTGCACCGGACCGATAATGACCTGCATGATAGTCAGCCCCGGTTTTTAATGTATGGGTCGGTAAGCGCCCCGGTTAACGGGCGATGATTGGCAGTGTGACCGGAGCCGGAACAATAGATGACCCCTCCAAAGAGGATGCCTCTTGTGCAGAAACAACCCATAGATAGTTATTATCATACCACTAATTGTCCAACAAATATCCAACAAATGAGTCGGCGATCCATTTTTTCTACTTTCTACACAAATTGCGTGAGGTTGTTTTAGTGATAATAATGATTCTTGTTGACCCACGATGACGGCACTGTCAGGCTACTATGGTGCTGATGCGTCGCTTTCTTGTTTCATTCCGGAAAAATCTGACACCCTGATGATAGGGAAACCATGATGGTTACCATTCTGAAAATAGAGCAAAGTCATTTTTTCGCTATTGAAACCGCCGGTATAATAAACTGTCGGTTTTGCTTTTGCTCATTTTACCCAAATTACCCGAGGTTTATTAGATATAATTTAGTCAATCAGCCGAAGTTTTTTCGGGGTGGATAAAACGAGCTTTTTTGTTGGATATTTGTTGGACAGTAGGTGCTATAATACGGAAGTCAAAAGCAACAACAGAAAGAGTAAAGAATACTGCTCCGGACGGGGGTGGATAGTTGAAGAAAGAAAAAACGGGCATTCGGAAGGAACAGAAAAGCACAGCAGGAAAAAAAGAAAAATCGGGTTTTGTGTCAGACTTTATCTTCATCTTTGTACTGACGGTCTTTGTGCTGCTGACGCTGATTATGCTTGGCACAAGGATTTTCGGCTATCAGATACTTACCGTGGACAGCGGCAGTATGGAGCCGAATCTTCCCGAGGACAGTCTGATCTTTGTCACAACTGTTGATCCCTCCAAGCTGCAGGCAGATGACGTCATTACGTTTACCATTGACGAGGACGGAACCCTTGTGACCCACCGGATCGTTGCTGTACGAAACAATGACAGAAGCTTTGTCACAAAGGGTGATGCAAACGAATCCTGCGACTCACCCGTGCCGTGGGAAAACGTCGTGGGCAAGGTGACGCTCTGTTTTCCGAAAATCGGCGGAGTATTCCGGTTCATCACCGCTGAAAAAAACCGGGTGTATGTGTATATCACCATCGGTATTCTTGCCGGGCTGACCGTTTTGTGGATCTTTACAGACCGGCGGAAGAAGAAACAACAAAGAAAAGCCGCCAATGCGATTTTCAAGGAGGAGAGTAATCTCACGGAAGAACCGGGCAAGCCCGATCATCAATGATCTTGTTTTTCGGAATATCAAATTGTAAGGGAGCATGATTATGAACAAAAAAGCAATTATTGCAGGAGCAGCCGCAGCCGCCCTGCTCACAACCGGTATGCTTGTACCGTCTTTTGCGTTTCTGTCGGGACAGAGCCGCAAGGTTGTCAACCGATTTGTCAGCGGACTGATTACCGTTGATCTTACGGAAACGCTTGTTGACCCCGAAACAGGCAAAAAAATTGACAATGAGCCGAGGGTCTATGAGAATACATATCTTACCGTAGCAGGCAGAACAGTGGACAAGGATCCGACGCCGACTGTCAAAAAAGGCAGTACAAGCTGCTATGTCTATGTCGGCGTAAGGAATGAATACACCGACCTCTTCACCATCGAAGATGTCGGCGCAGACTGGATGCTTGTTGCTGATGCCGATCACAAGCTGGGGGACGGCGTAACGGTGTATAAATATCACGCCGTTGTGCAGAAGTCGGACGAAGATCAGCAGCTCAGCGCTGTTTTTGAGCACGTCGGCATTTCCGAAGCCTTTGACGGCACCTTCCACGGTGAAAGCGAAACAGAATCCGCTATTGAAGCCCGTGCTTTTGCGGTTCAGAGTGAAAACACAGCAGACCTGTCAGACGGATATGCGATCGACTACTTCAGCAACGACGATGTTTTTGAAAATTGACAGATAAATGATCCGTCAGAAAGGAGGGAATCTGATGAAAAAGCATAAGCTTCGGTGGGCTGCAATTGTGTTGTCTGTCGTTTTATGTTTCTTTGTCGTTTCTCCTTTCTTTATTCAGGGAACATCTGCCTATCTCTTTGGCAGTTCGCACATCTGCCGGGCATATTTTTACGGCGAAAAATCGGAAAGCTCTGAGCCGGAAAGCTCTGAGCCGGAAAGCTCCGAGCCGGAAAGCTCCGAGCCGGAAAGCTCTGTTCCGGAGAATTCTGATCCGGAGCGGTCGGAAAACACAAGAACAGGTGACAGAACAAACACTTTGCCGCTGGCGGCTATAATGGTTATCAGTATGATGGCGATGGCTGCTTTGCTGACAGCTGCAGGACGTTCAAAGAAGCATACGAATTCGGACGATGCATAAACGGCAGAGTGTACACCTTGCGTTGTTATTCAGCGGTTATTATGAAACTGCTGTATCATCACCGTTGTACCATCAAATTACAGGAGGTTATGAAAATGCAAAAGAAAAAAATACTGACAGCGGTACTGGCGTCTGCTTTAGCGGCGTCTGTTGTTGCAGGCGCAGGAACCTTTGCTTATCTGCAGAAAAACACCGGTGTTATCACCAACAAATTCGGCAAGAATGCAGATTACGACCTGGACATAACGCTCACGGAAACCGACGTTTCTCTTGATGCGGAAGGCAACGGAGAAAAGATCTATGAGATCAAACAGAACCAGACGGACGACAAAGACCCGACCGTTACCGTGACCAATAATATTGACGTGTTTACCTTTGTCGAGATCAGTGACAAGACCATGCTCAACAACAATAAAATTGTGAATTATCTGGTAGCGGATGGCTGGACAGAGATAACGGATAAGTTTGCGGACGCCGAACTGGTGAACGATGAAGTAACCGGTATCTACTACCGTATTGTTGCGGCTGACGCAGCCAATAAGGAGTTCCCGGTCCTCAAGGATAACGAGATATCCTATGCGGCAGATATTATAGGCGAAAAGATTGACAGTGATGACGTAACGATTGCCTTTCAGGCGTTCTGTATTGATAAAAGACCGTTTGTCGCTGACGGCAAAACCGAAACGGAATCTGCAGCAGAGGCTTACAAGGCGATCCCCAGAGTGATCGTATATGAGCCGGAAGCTAATTTCACGACGGTTCCGGTTGACGAGGATACGGTTGCCGTCACAGGTTATACCGGAAGCAATACAGAAGTTAATATTCCCAGAACCATAGGCGGAAAAACCGTGGTTGAAATAGCCAATAATGCTTTTAAAGACAATTTTACTGTTTCAAAGGTCATTGTTCCTTCCACCGTTACGGAGATAGGTGTAGCTGCTTTTCAGAACACCCCGCGACTCAAAGAGGTCAGACTCAGCAAGAATCTGACAGACCTTTCGGATAAGGCATTTTTCAATACAGGTCTGACCGGCATCAAAATCCCTGCGGGAGTAGAAACGCTGACAGACGGCTGCTTTGAAAGCTGCCATGTGCTGGAGACGGTGACTTTCTCAAAGGGTCTGAAAACTCTCGGAGAAAATGTTTTCAAAGGATGTATGGCACTCAGGACGATTGTACTTCCAGAAGGGCTTGAATCCTTGGGCGGAAGCACCTTTGAAAGTTGTTTCAATCTTGAATCCGTTACAATTCCTGCAAGCTGCACGACCTTTGTGGATGACGATATCTTCAAGGACTGCGACCTGACGAAGCTGACCATCAGGGGCGAAGCAGGCTCCGCCGCCGAGACCTATGCAAATGACAACGACATTACATTTGAAGCAATCTGATTATATGCCGCATACATCACACTGATACAGAATCAAAAAAAGAACTCCACCGCAGCATCAATCGTGGTTTTCGAGGGAGTATGTATTTTGTTATTTTGTCTGCTTGAACACCTCATATTATAAAATCATGAGATGTGTCGAATAGCCGGAAATATCAGATGGTTCTGTCCATATTGAGGATTCTCTCATCACTTTCTTTAAGTTGTATAGATAATCAAGCGTTCATTCACAAGATTGACAGCCTTATTATTGGCTGCAATTTCTGTCATGCACATTGCTGCTTCCGAATCTATAACCAATCACCGATGTCCCCCGAGGATTTAAAGCTCCTGCGGTGAGCCTCCATCAATGCAGCCGATGTTAAGTGAGCTTACATCGGGCTTTGCTCCGGGCTAAACAGGACTGTTGTTCATTCAGAAAGAATAGAGCGGCAGTCCTTTTTTGTTTTCCCTGTTAACATTAAGCGTCAACAAAGACCTATCAAAAGAAAAAGTTTATTTCACAGCAGAAGGTCTGTTTCCTTTTCGGGGTTGTTTCAAAAAAATTTCAGTACCCCCCAATTTTTGCAAAGAGCCTATTATAATTAGTAATCGTTAAAAATAGGAACCAGTTCCTATTTTTGAGGACACAGCAACATTTCCCGAAACAAAAAAGCGGAACCAGTTCCGATTTTTTAGAATAACCAAATATAAACAATCATCTTTTCTCAGCCTGTGAAATGACAGTTTTTCTATTGTTATGCTCATAGGGGAGGGTAGAGGGAGCATTACTGCGAAACATATCCTTGTGTCCCTTGTTCATTCTGATGCACTGCATACAGTAAACCGCACGTCCTAAATTCAGACAGTCTGCACATGAATTTTGATGTTCCATTTGCTTTCACCTCGCATTCAAAACGATGACATAGGTCATCGTTTTAAGCAAAAGGGGGAACAGTTCCTTTTTTGAGAGGAATTGTTCCCTGTTTGTCATCGAAAAAGACGAACCGGTTTATTTTTTCGGGGCTATCGTTTCATAAAATACGGTCCACACTCCGACTCATGTGTCTTGATATATGTCCATTCAAAGTTTTTCGCCACGACGTATACTTCAACAAATTGATCAAAGCAATCAGCGTTTTTTAGTTCCGGAACAATTTGGTGTGCACGGTCATCCTTAAACCAGTTGATATACCATGAGCCACGCTTATCTGCCTTATCAAAGGCTTCTTTGGCTTTCTGACCTGATTGATATCTGCTTTCAGGTATCAGATTCCAACTGAAAATATGCCAGAGGTAGTTGCCGGTACTTTTGACATATCTTTTGATGTCGGAGATTGGAATATCTGATGCGAAATTCTTAAGCCAGACTTCATAAAATTCTGCTTTCATCATGTTCTTTCCTTCTTCCATATCAATTCAGATCTGAAATCAAACAACGTAAGCCAAAAAAGATGAATCAATTTATTTTTTTCGGCTGTGGAGCTTTTACTGGATTTCTATCCATCAATAGATTTCAAAATCAATACAAAGGTTGTTCCTCTGTGCCATCAGAGGGATTGCCTTTAAGTAACATCACAGGTTTACGAAGGACTTGAACTCATAAAAAACAAAGCGACCGCAGGGAACGACTACGCGAATCGTCCCGTGCGGTCACGCACTGGTTGCGGAGGCAGGATTTGAACCTACGACCTTCGGGTTATGAGCCCGACGAGCTACCATGCTGCTCCACTCCGCGATATCTGTTATTTTCGATTGCTTGAATATTATATCACCCGAAATATCAAATGTCAAGCCAAAAAAACATTTTTATTCTTAATGAACAGAACTTTATGCTGATGTTTACGATTAGATATCATTTTATATGGATTAAAGAAGAAATGACAGCCTGATTCCGTTTTACGGCAGAAAACGGATAAAAGAAAAAAGGAAGGATCAAAAACCGGAAGAAGCGACTTGTGAAGAAGAGGACTTTTGAAGAAGCGGCTTGTAATAATAGTATATGGCTGAGGAAGCCGGAATATGACACCAATTAAAAAGAAAATCGGCGTTCTGTCAGGTCGATGAAGGCGGACGGTAAAAAAAGCCGCCGAAGCACGGAATACTTCGGCGGTGAAACGATGATCAAGACTTGAAACGATGATCAAGACTTGAAACGATGATTAAGACTCGGAAAGATGAACACGAAGAAGATCTCTGCCCTTTGAAAGACGGCTTTTGATAGTTCCTTCGGGAATTTTGATGATCTGCCTGATCTCTTTGACGGAAAAGCCTTCTATGTAATACAGCACCACCACCTGCCGGATCTTGTCGGGAAGTCGGTTGACGGCATCTCGTACTTCTTTGACAGAATCATCACTGTCCGTAGGAAGGTCTTCACTCAGCTCGGTATGCTTGCTGCGAAAGCGAAGCTGCTTGTGGCAGGTGTTGATCAGAATTTTGACCAGCCAAGTCTTAAAAAATTCTTCTTTTTTCAGATCCGACAACTTTTCGTAGGCTGTCAGGATAGCCGTTTGAACGGCGTCCTGACAGTCGGCTTCATTTTTAAGCATCGACATGGAAACTCTGTATAGTGTTTGTTCACTGGCAAGTACCAGCTCGGTAAATCTTTCTTTTGTCATATCCGTCACCTTTATTCTTTTATACGATAATACGTCATTTCTGCTTCGTTAGTATTTCCGTTTGCCGTAATGATTCCGAAACAGGGATCATTTCCTGTCTCTTCGTCCGCATATACCATACAGTTCATCACCAGGGTCTTTCCTTTTTCAAGATTGAGCTGTTCACCGTTGGAGCCCGAATAGCCTATTATTTCTACAGTACCGTTTAATGAAGAGCCATAGATTTTTCCTTCGTTTGAAAGCCCGAAAGCTTCAAAACGGAATATATGGAATAATTCTTCAATATCCTTGTCGGCGGTTATTTCTACCTTTACATTATAAAGATGGCGGTGGAAAGTCTTGCTGACAGTCTTACCCAGCGTATCAATTCCGTCTCCCGGCTCAACCTGCTTTTCTACCGTGATCTCCTGAATCAGGTTACCGTCCTTATCGAAGAAATAGTCATAAAGGTTCATTGTCGGACCTGCAGAGAAAAAGTCTTCTTTGGCAAAGCCTTCGGCGGTTGTCCGGTCGGATATGGATACTACTTTAATATCAAGAGACGCTTCCTCTGAATCATAGTCAGCCACCTTGACCGTAACGGGGGTGCCGACGGTGCCGGTTTTACTCTTGTCGGTATTGATCAGATCATGAGGATAGATATCGGCTATCGGCGATGTGTCCGAATAGCTGTCATAATTGTTGTTTGCGGAAGCTTCTGTTCTCGCTATGCTGATTCCCTCCATAATGCGGAGAATTTCGCTGCGGTCAGGCTCAAAGTATTTTTTATTCTGTGCTTCACCCGAAAATACACAACGCAGTACGATCTTTTCAGCATCAAACTTTTCAGTCACTACATACTCGATACGGTCATTGCTTTCAGAGAGCTTCCTTTTTGAGATGACAGCGCTGTGTCCGTTGAATTCGGTTTCTTCGTTTTCAATCACTTTTGTTTCGGTTTTGTTATATGTTTCGGAATCATAAGCAAAAATCATGAAATACCAATTGTCACTGTAAATATTGTCATCAAAATATCCGTAAGTCTGGCCGTTGTATTCATGTGCCACAAAGCCTTCCGGCACATAGCTGGTGCTGATGCGGATATCGTTTGCTGTCTGATAGATTTCTGTTTCTTCTGATTGTGACGACTGATTGCTTTCTGCCGTAATATTGACGCCGTAAGTGCCTACCGGTTTGGAGAACAGCCCAAAGAGACCTGTTGCAGCGGCTGCTGTGCCGGTGCCTACAGCGGCAACCAAAGCGCAGACCAAAGCGATTCTCATCACTCTTTTACCGGAAGCGTGTGAAGCTTTTTTCTTATCGTCAAGGTGATAGAGGGCGTTCATAACACTGTGGTGAAAGCCGTCGGAAGGTTTGCCGTAAAGGTTCTGTAAGTTTTCTTTTTTCATGATGATCCATTCCTTTCTGGTTGCGAAGCCCGGGATCCGCTGTGCGGCTTTTTCAAGCCGTTTCATCTATTAGAGTATTTCAAAGCACGATTGGTTCACCGGATTAAAAAAAAAATTTAAAAAGCCAATAACTGACTTCTTGTTCGGGACAACCTGTTCGGAAAAACCATTGAACAGAAGAAACCTGCAGGTTTCAGAAACTCGTTTGATATGACCTGACGGCGTAAGACAGGCAATCAATTAGTTGTACTATATGAGCAGTGTGCAGTAAAACGATTCAGAAAGCCTGTTCGGAAAAATCATTGAACAAGGGAGCATTGCAGGGCGCTGAAGCTTGTCTGATAGAATATGACGGCGTAAGACCGGCAATTGATGATTTGTACTTTCTTAGCAGTGTACTGTAAAACGATGTAAAATGCAATCAGGGTGACACAGAAATATTCACGGGCAAAAACATCATGGTGGACAAAAACATCATGTCGGGCAACAGATTCACGGCAGACAGTAATAAAAAGTCTTTCTTTAAGAGATGAAGCTTCCGAAACATCACATCACGAAAATCAGTTTTCGGAATCTGATAGCCGAAAGTATGCGGCTTCATCTGTTCTGAACGCTGCTGCAAAAAGCTGCTGCCCATAAACGCAGCGGTTTCCGGAAAGTTTTTTCCCCATGCAGATGCCCCTACAAAATTGATTTCCCGGCTGAATCATGAAAAAAGATTTTCCTCCACGGAAAAAAATGATAAAATAGTCAATGACAAGATGCAACGCATCGGACGATTTTGCGACTATAATAGTATAGAAACAGTCCGCAAAGGGGCGGTGAGAATGGAAGATGCAAAGATTGTGGAGCAGTTTTTTGAAAGAGACGAGGCAGCGCTGAAAAATACGGAAGAAAAATATGGGAAATACTGTTATCGTCTTGCGTATCAGATTTTGGGACATGAGGAAGATACAAAAGAAACCGTCAATGATACCTACTATGAGTTGTGGAACAGTATACCGCCGCACCGTCCGGCTTTTTTGAGCGCCTTTATCGGCAAAATCACCCGAAGGCTTGCCATCAGCCGATACCGAAAAAGAACGGCAGCCAAGCGGGGAAACGGAGAATATGAGCTGACGCTCAGTGAGTTGTCGGAATGCATACCGGACAGCAACCGTACCGAAGAAATTGTGGAGGGCAGACAAACAGCAGCACAGGTCAGCCGCTTTCTCAGAGAATTGCCCGAAACCGAAAGAAACGTTTTTATCTGTCGGTACTGGTATATGGATTCCGTCAAAATGGTGGCAAAGCGGTTTGGTTTTTCCGAGAGCAAAACCAAGTCGATGCTGATGCGAACAAGACAGAAACTACAAAAAAGGCTGATGGAGGAGGGATAATATGACACCTGAACAGCTTTCGGCATATATCGGAGAAATAGATGACGAACTGATCGCCGGCGCAAGACAGAACCATCAACGGCACAAAGAGAACAGACGGGGAAAGTGGATCATGGCAGCGGCAGGTCTGGCGGCGTGTGCCGTAATCGGCGCAGTCGGCGCTGCTGTGTGGGTCAACCGGCAGGCGCCCTTATGGACGGAGGCTCCGGACGAAAACGGCTATACGGAAACCGGAGAAGCCTCCTTCGGCGGTTTCGTGACCGGAGGAGGTGAATCCGAGGCGCCGGACGAAAGTTTTATCGGAACAGCAGGAGGCAGTGCGGCTACGGAAATATACTATATTCGTAACGGCAAAGTGGAAAGCAGTGCGGCTGCACATGAAGAAGAAGCAAAAGAGGTTTTTGCGCTGTGGAAGAAGATGAACGGCATCGGCGACGAGATACAATTCGTTTCGGCAGAGCTCAGAGAGCGCAGGGACGGTCGAAACGGGTATGTAACGGTATACAGACTGACGGTGACGAACAGCCCTTTGAGCGGCAGTGAAGGTGAAGACGGGCTGTTGTATGAGTCGCTGAAAAGAACCATGCTTTTTGGAGAAAACAAAAAGGCAAAAGAATTTGAATTGATTGTACAGGAGGGACAGAAATGAAACGGACAGTGATTTTGATTATGGCAGCCTTGTTGTTGCTCATAACGGCGGGCTGCGGTCAGGACAGGAGCAACACGGAACAGCTTTCCGGACAAAGCAGTCCGAAAGACAGCTATGATGACAGCGCAGACAGCCGTCAGGGTGCGTCTGAAGAGGAGTCGGACAGCAAAGCCCTTCCTAGGTTTTCCCGTACGGCGGAGATCGTTGACAAAAACGGACGGCATATAGGAGAAATAGCGGAAAACGGCATGGCAACCATGACGGACAGCGGCATCTTTTACAGTACCGCCAACTTGGAAGGAACCGGAACGGAACCGATCGGTGCAGGGGTGCCGGAGGGCGCAAAAGAAACATATACTTATTATCTGTATGATCCCCGGACAAACGAACACTTTTGTTTCGGCACGGTTGCGGATCAGGACTATGAAGCAGGCTATGTCCGCACGGAACTTAACGGAAAGCTCTACACGATTATTACCACAGGAGATGCGCTGGACAATATCGCCGACCCGCTGCTGTTGCTGGAATTTGACCTGCAAGCACACTCCGTCAGTCAGTATAAAATATCCGACAACGGCTTTCCTTACACCGCCATGACGCAGGTTGGCGGAAAACTGCTGATACTGAATCACGATCAGACAGACAAGCTTCATGATAAATTGTATTTATTTGATCCTGACAGCAGAGAAATCAAGCAGGTGCTGCAGTTTGAGCTGTCGGACAACAAGGGAGATACCATACGCAGTGTATACAGTGACCAAAAGCATATTTATCTTTTAAGACTGCGGTTTATAGGAGACAATCAGGTGAAACCCTTCCTTGATACATACGATCTTTCTTTTGCGAAACAGTCCGAAAAAGACGTTTCTTCCATGTTTGATGCCGGCAGTGACGATTTCATGGCGCTGGAGGATATCGTGAATGAAATGAAACAGGCTGTCAGCAGGTTTATGGTGCTGAATGAGGGGTACGTCTATTATGAAAATTTCAGTACGACAAGGTTTTTAGGCAGGATGGAAGACGGAACCGTTTTTGATGAACCGAAGGGCACAGGGGATCTTTTTGCTGCGTCGTCGGGAAGCGGCAAGCCCTTTTTCTGTTATATCTTCCGAGGGGGAAAAAATGAAAATGCCGTTTTTGAGTGGAATAACGGCAGTCTTTCCAAAACGGTTTTCAAGGCTGACGATGACAGATACTATATTACCGCCGCCTCTGTCAGTCCGAACGGAAAAAGGTTGATACAGGTGGAATATGCCAACCCGAACGACAGGAATGATACGTTGCCGAAGAAGCTGTATTGCTTCTGACGGTCAAAACAGCCGAAGCCAAAACAGCCGAATCTATGTAAAAAAGCAGCGCAGAGCCGTACCATGCAGCGGCTGTGTGCTGCTTTGCTTTACAAAATATGTATCTGTCAAAAAAAGCTGAGCCGATTTGGCGATACTCAATCTGCGGCATAGGGTGAGCAGATCCGTTCATTCTTCTGAGAGTTAAAGTCAGTGGTTTTAGGAAAGGGGTGCGAGGTGTCCGGTGGACATCTCTGCCGCAGGCAGAAGCACCGACCGAGCCGACAGGCGAAATATGGGGAAAACCCTTTTTCCGCCGGAAAAGGGTTTTCCCCCTGTGGCTGCCCCGGTAAAATTGATTTCCGTGGGGACAGGGGAAAAGAGGGTTGACTAATCTGAGAAATAGCATTATAATTTATATTGGACTAAAAGCGTAATGTTCAAATTAAAACGGAGGAAAAATGAATGAAAAATTATAACATTACCCTGTTGAAGGGCGACGGTATCGGACCGGAAATTGTGAACGAAGCGGTAAAGGTGCTGGATAAAACAGCAGAAAAATTCGGCTTCGGCGTTACTTATACAGAAGCGCTGCTGGGCGGCTGTGCGATAGATGCCACAGGTGTGCCGCTTCCGCAGGAAACGATTGACAAATGTCTGGCGTCGGATTCCGTACTGCTGGGTGCGGTAGGAGGACCCAAGTGGGATACACAGCCCGGCAATAACCGCCCCGAGGCAGGACTGCTGGGCATAAGAGGAGCGCTGGGGCTGTTTGCCAACCTCAGACCTGCCGTTATTTTTGAGCCGCTGAGAGACGCATCTCCCCTGAGAGGCGACATTATCGGCGACGCTATGGATATTATGATCGTCAGAGAGCTGACCGGCGGCATCTATTTCGGAAAAAGAGGAAATTTTGAAGAAGACGGTGTTGCAGCCGCTTATGATACGGAAAAATACAATGTCAACGAAATCGAGCGCATCGGCAGAGTGGCATTTGATATGGCAATGAAGCGCAACAAAAAGCTGACAAGCGTTGACAAAGCAAACGTACTGGATTCTTCCCGCTTGTGGAGAGCTACGATGAACCGTCTGGCTAAAGAATATCCGGAGGTTGAACTGAATCATCTGTATGTAGACAACTGCGCTATGCAGTTGGTCAGAAATCCGAAGCAGTTTGACGTGATCGTCACCTCTAACATTTTCGGCGATATTTTGTCTGACGAGGCGTCCATGATCAGCGGTTCGATCGGAATGCTGGCATCTGCCAGCCTGAACAGCACCAAGCTGGGAATGTATGAGCCGATTCACGGCTCTGCACCGGACATTGCCGGAAAGGGCATTGCGAATCCTCTGGCAACGATTCTCTCTGTGGCAATGATGCTGCGCTATTCTCTGGACGAGGCTGCTGCTGCAGACGCTATTGAAGCAGCGGTTGCAGAGGTGCTGAAAACAACCAGAACTCCCGATATCTATACGGAAGGAACCAGAAAAGTATCCACCACGGAGATGGGAGACGCTGTTTGTGCGCTGATCTGATCAGGCAAAACAATGCGTGAAGGCTTTTGAAAGGGTGAGATAATATGGATAATAACATAATGCTTGCGCTGACACTGCTGATTGCAGGCTTTGTCATTGTCTTTGTCGTACTGATCCTGCTGATCATCATCATTACTGTTTACGGCAAAATTATTCAGGGCGCACAAAGATCCTCACGGAACCGCAAGGAGAAAAAGAAAAAAATACAAACAGAAGCCGAGACTGAACAGAAACAGGAAGCTGTTGTTCAGGCGGCAGCGACAAATGAAGTCAGCGACGAAATTCCCGGTGAGATCATTGCGGTGATAGCGGCAGCGGTAGACGCTGTTTACGGCGAAAAACCGCACAGAATCCGGTCTGTCAAGCGTACCCGTCAGACACGCTCCGCATGGGGCAATGCCGGCGTTGCACAGAACATCGGCACTTTCTGACCGCTTGAAACAATGATAACAGACTGAAAAGAAAGGAAGAAAACTATGGATATATTCAATCAGCTCGGCAATGTCATTGTCGGACTGTTTCAGTCATCGGGACTATGCACGTTAAGTTGGGAAAACTATGTCATGATCGTTATTTCCTTCTTATTGATGTTCCTTGCTATCAAAAAGCAGTATGAGCCGCTTTTGCTGCTGCCGATTGCCTTTGGTATGATGATCGTCAACATTTTCCCTGCTATTATGGCTAACCCCACGACGCAGCTTCTGACCATGGAACAGGTAACTGCCAAGGGGCTGGATCCTGCCTCTTATCCCACGGTTATACAGGAAGGGATTACCTACTATAACGTAACGGAGAACGGCGGTTTGTTCTACTATCTGTATCAGGGCGTACATCTCGGCATTTTCCCGCCGCTGATTTTCCTCGGCATCGGTGCCATGACGGATTTCGGCCCCCTTATTGCCAATCCGAAAAGCTTTATTCTCGGTGCTGCGGCACAGATCGGTATTTTTATTACGTTTATCGGCGCTATCCTTCTGGGCTTTATGCCCCACGAAGCAGGTTCCATCGCCATCATCGGCGGTGCGGACGGCCCTACGGCGATATTCGTTACGTCAAAGCTCTCTCCGGAGCTGTTAGGACCGATTGCGGTGGCGGCTTATTCCTATATGGCGCTGGTTCCCATCATTCAGCCGCCGATCATGAGACTGCTGACAACCAAAAAGGAGCGCTCCATTGTCATGGGTCAGCTTCGTCCTGTTTCCAAGCTGGAAAAGATTATTTTCCCCATCGTAGTTGTTGTACTGGTGGCTATTTTACTGCCCGACGCTGCGCCGCTGGTCGGTATGCTGATGCTGGGCAATCTCTTTAAGGAGAGCGGTGTTGTTGACCGTATTGCCAAAACCGCTCAGAATGAGCTGATGAATATCGTTACAATCTTCCTTGGCGTAACAGTTGGCGCAACAGCCAGCGGTACGCTGTTCCTGACGCCCAAGACACTGGGTATTATCGCACTCGGTCTGATCGCCTTCTGTCTGGGTACTGGCTGCGGTGTACTGTTCGGCAAGATCATGTGCTGGGCAACAAAGGGCAAGATCAATCCGCTGATCGGTTCTGCAGGCGTATCGGCTGTGCCGATGGCAGCCCGTATCTCACAGAAAGTCGGACAGGAAGAAAATCCTGCCAACTTCCTGCTGATGCACGCCATGGGCCCGAACGTAGCAGGCGTTATCGGTTCTGCGGTAGCAGCCGGTGTATTGATTTCCGTTCTTAAATAATCTTCCCTGACAAAAATCCCGGCAGCGGTTGCTGTCGGGATTTTGTATTTTCCGGCGGTTGCGGCAGCCGCAACCGTTTGGCTTGCTTTTGTGTGTATGAAGTTGATATCATTCTCCCGAAATGCATATTTAATAATGCAAATATGTCTTGTGACGTCATAATGGTTATGGTGAAATGAATTAATTCAAAAATAATGTTTCAGAACTGGCTTTTGTGTGTTGTGTTGATACGGAAAGGAAAATCTCAGATGAAACAGTTCAGAAAAAAACCGTGCAAGATTCTTAGTGCTGCATGAGTGCTTACCTCTGTCGGAGGAATGGTTGCAGCAACGCCGGCAGGCAGTCTGATCAGTGCCGATATTACCGTCAGTGCAGTCGTATTGACTTCTTCATCCGCTGTAACAGCCGACGATTTCCAGTATATTCTTTACAGCGATAAAACCGCAAAAGTTGTCGGTTATACTGATGTAAAGAATTGCTCTTCATCAGTTTTATCCATGCCTTCTGTTATCTGTTCCAAGGATATCCGCACTACAGGGGAGTATAATCAGTACATTAGCAGTTATGCCGTCAGTGCTGCATCGGCGGCGCACGAAAAAAACAATCAATGAAGTGATGCCGAAATCACCGCACAAACCGATTATGTGCGGTGATTTTTTACATCATACAGAGGCGGTTACAGGTAAATTGTATAAAAATATGGAAACACGCTTGATTATTCAGTGCAGAATGTTTATAATAAAGAGGAGATTAGGGGAGATTTGTATTTGTAAGCAATATCAGACGGCAGAGCGTAATGTGCCGGAACAGCGTGATGATTTGCAAAAGCAGGAAACAGGCTGCGGTAAACGATACGATCGGACGGATACGAATTTGCCGTAAAAGCAGGTAACGGTAAAAAACAGATAAAGGGAGGCTATCGTATGATAACGAAAAAGGGTAAAGCAAAAAACAGACTGCTGTCAGTGATGCTGTCGGCAGTGATCGGGCTGAGCAGTGCTGCGGCTGTTGCAGGAGTAATGCCTGTGCTGACAACCGAGGCGGCAACTGTAGGTGCGTCAGTGGCAGGCAATTCATCCTATCTGAGTACCAATGCCATCACCAAGGGGCAGAGCGTTACCATATATGGGGTCAGCAACGCCTCAAAGCCTGTACAGTTTGCTTATTATTACAAAAAAGCTTCTTCCGAAACATGGTCGACCATTAAGGGATACAGCACCACGGCGTCTGTAAAGCTGACGCCGGCAGCAGCAACCAATTATGACATTCTGGTCAACGCCAAAGATCAAACCGGAAAGGTAGTCAAAACACAATTATCGTTAAAGGTATCGGCAGCTTTGGTGAATCAGGGCAAAATCAGCAAAGAGATGATTCAAAAAGGCAGCAGCGTTACCTTGAGCGGCGCAGCCAAGGGCGGCAGCGGAAGTTACAGCTTTGCCTATTACTGGAAAAAAGCAGGAGCGTCCTCATGGGTAACCATCAGTCAGTACAGCAGCAGTAAAACGGCAAGTTTCAAGCCTGCCTCCGCAACAAATTATGAGCTGCTGATCAAGGTCAAGGACAGCCACGGAGCCATTGAAAAAAAGACGTTTGCTCTGAAAGTTGTACAAAAACTGGTGAATCAGTCCGTCGTTTCGGCTAATAGCATAGAGGTAGGTGACAGTGTGGCGCTGCGTGGAGCAGCAGAAGGCGGAAGCGGAAAATATACGTATTCCTATTCCTACAAACCGAATGTTTCACAGACATGGACGGTGCTGAAAAGCTACAGTACGACAACGGTGATGAACTGTGGAATGAACATAGCCGGCAAATTCAATTTTCTGATCAAGGTGAAGGACGAAGCAGGAAACGTATCGTCCAAAACCTTTGACGTAACGGTATCGGATTCATCGTTGGAAAGAAAAGCGGATCTGGTGGTCGGTCAGATCATCACGAAGGATATGACGGAATATGACAAAGCCAAGGCAATTCATGACTGGCTTGTCAAAAACGTGGAATACGACCGGTCCAGTCCGATCAACGAGGCGTCTTATACGGCAGATGGAGTATTTGACAATCATGTAGCTGTATGTGACGGATATGCAAAGGCGTTTCTGGTGCTGGCAGAGCGCAGCGGACTGGAAGCGCTGCGTGTGACGGGAACAGCCGTCAACGGCTCCGGAAGCACAGAAAATCATGCATGGAATCAGGTAAAGATTGACGGAAAATGGTACAATGTCGACGTAACGTGGGACGATCCCATTGTTTCGGCGGATTACGGAGATAATATGCGCTATGTATATTTTCTGATTCCTGACAGTGAGCTGAACAAGGATCATACGCCGCTGTCGGCGAAGAATGCGTGTACGGCGCCGCAGCCCACAGACAAGCTTCTGCCGGTACTGCTGGAAGAAGAAAGGCGCAGTATACCGACGATGACACAGTGTGCCAATGATACGGAAATCCAACAAGCGGTAGCATCGTTTAACGTAAAATTCAACAATACTTTTGTACTCATCTGCAAGACAAACAGCAGTAATGCGTCGCTGCAGAAGATCATAACCGACAATATGCCGGGCGGCAGCTACAGTTACAGCTATAATCTCAAAGACTGGAAGCTGAACGGATACAAAAAGCTGACCATCAAAATCAGGGTGGCATAAGGAATCGGGGGCAAAAAAATGTATGAAGAATTGAAAAGCGTTATAAACAGCAGCGACAATATCGTGTTTTTCGGAGGAGCCGGAGTTTCTACGGAGAGCGGCATACCGGATTTCCGCAGCGTTGACGGTTTGTATCATCAAAAGTATCAATATCCGCCGGAAATGATTCTGAGCCACAGCTTTTTTATGACGAAAACGGCAGATTTCTATGATTTTTATCGGGAAAAAATGATATGTCCCGACGCAAAGCCGAACAAAGCGCACCTGGCATTGGCAAAGCTGGAGCAGCAGGGAAAGCTGAAAGCGGTAGTCACCCAGAATATTGACGGATTGCATCAGGCGGCGGGCAGCAAACGGGTTTATGAGCTTCACGGCTCGGTCATGCGGAATTACTGTATGAAGTGCCGCAGGCAGTACGGTCTGGAAGCGATCACGGAGAGTGAAGGCATACCGAAGTGCCGATGCGGCGGTATCATCAAGCCGGACGTTGTACTGTATGAGGAAGGTCTGGACGATAAAACCGTAAGCGGCGCAGTCAAGGCGATTGCCAAGGCAGACGTACTGATCATTGGAGGCACATCGCTGAACGTATATCCGGCGGCAGGGTTTTTGACCTATTTTGCCGGCAGCAAGATCGTGCTGCTGAACAAGTCGGAAACGTCGTATGACAGCAAGGCGGATATCGTTATCCGGGATCCCATCGGGCAGGTACTCGGAGAGTGCGTCGGTGCGTGACCGCACAGGACTATTCCGCTGTCGTTCGCTGACGCTCACTCACTTAAAACAAAGTTGTCACCTCAGTTCCGCAGCCAACCGGCACGGGCAGCGACGAACAGTCGCTGCCAAACACGCACACCGCCGTCACAAGCCTGACGGCTTGCTTGTGGCTGTTTCCTCTGAAATCGCATATTCAATTTACGCACCCACTTCACCGTGCCTGCTTAATGTATATTGAGTGTTGATGTTATAAAGATTCTTCAAACAACGTTTTCTTGGTTGTCGGATGTATTTTTTGTCTTCATGTTGATAACAGTATGAAGTGTGTCTGACCGTCAGAGAAAAAGACAGGCAGAATATGAAAGATGAAAGGCAAGTATGGCGGTAGAGGCAATATTGTAAAAAGCGGCAGTATACAGACAAAGCCGTAATAGCGGCTCCGGCGGAAATGTCCGAAAAGGCGCTTTTATAACAAGTGACAGCAGCAGCGGCAACAAGAATCCAAGGAAAAAGCCGAGGAGTGACTGCGGATACGGCAGAGGAAAAAACGGTCCGGACGCTGTCAGCCCGCCTGAAATGAGAGCGAAAGACAGCAAGGCGTTAAGGCTGTACAAAAAGCAGCAGACCGTCAGACAGCCGTTGTGCGGTGCGAAACGATGCAGGCTTTGAAAATCATGATACATTTGTCTTACTTCCTTTACTTGTGTAAATGATTCTGCAAGCTGCGAAGACAGCCGAAAGCTTGCAGTGTTGAACAAGGCAAACAATCAGAGCGGCTTTATGCAGCTTTATTTTAAAAATATTGACAAATTCCCTCAGAATATTGTACAATAAACCTGTATTTTTTTTATCAGGGAGGGACGGTTTAATGGCAAAGGTACCGTTTATAACAAAGGAAAAAGCACAGGAAATTATCGAGAAATTCCCGACCCCCTTTCATATTTACGACGAAAAGGGCATTCGGGAGAATGCAAGACGCCTGAAGAAAGCGTTTGCGTGGAATAAAGGATTCAAAGAATACTTTGCGGTGAAGGCAACGCCGACGCCTGCCATTCTTCAGATCCTTCAGGAAGAAGGCTGCGGAACGGATTGTTCCTCTTATGCCGAGTTGCTGATGAGTCAGAAATGCGGTTTCAAAAATCCCGATATCATGTTTTCGTCTAACGATACTCCCGAAGAGGAGTTTCGTTTTGCCAAAGAGGTCGGGGCAATCATCAATTTAGACGACATTACACATATTGATATGCTGCAAAGAGTCTGCGGCATTCCGGAGACGATCTGCTGCCGCTATAATCCGGGCGGAACCTTCTCTGTTTCCACAACGATTATGGATAATCCCGGAGACGCCAAATACGGCATGACCGGAGCGCAGATGAAAGAAGCGTTTTTGCGGCTGAAGGAACTCGGCGCCAAAAATTTCGGCATACATTCCTTTCTTGCCAGCAATACGGTTTCCAATGAATATTATCCCACACTTGCAAGGATCTTATTCAAATTAGCAGTTGAGCTGCAGCAGGAAACAGGTGTACATATCGGCTTTATCAATCTGTCCGGCGGAATCGGCGTTCCCTATACACCGGATAAGGAACCGAATGATATTGAAGTCATCGGTCAGGGTGTAAAACAGGCGTTTGAAGAAATACTTGTGCCGGCAGGAATGGGAGATATCAGTATTTTCACAGAGCTTGGCCGCTTTATGCTGGCGCCTTACGGACATCTGGTAACGACAGTTCTGCACGAAAAGCACATACATAAAGAATATATCGGTGTCGATGCCTGCGCTGCGAATCTGATGCGACCGGCTATGTACGGCGCTTATCATCATATAACCGTACTGGGCAAGGAAAACGCACCGTGCGACCATGTGTATGACGTGACGGGGTCACTGTGTGAGAATAACGATAAGTTTGCCATAGACAGAGCGCTGCCCGAAATAGAAATAGGCGATATACTGGTCATTCACGATACAGGCGCACACGGCTTTTCCATGGGCTACAACTATAACGGAAGACTTCGTTCCGCCGAGATTCTGCTGCGTGAGGACGGCTCTTTTGTAGAGATACGCC
This sequence comes from Acutalibacteraceae bacterium, assembly GCA_045221175.1. GTDB lineage: Bacteria > Bacillota > Clostridia > Oscillospirales > Acutalibacteraceae > UBA1213. The sequence continues at coordinate 35,167 of JBGUWM010000063.1, forward strand.
GAGCCGAAACGGTGGACGATTACTTTGCCACGCTGGAAGGCTTCTGGGATTGTATTAAATAAAGCAGTCGGGGTGATCTTTCCGAAAAGAGGAAGGATCGCTCCTTTTTGTCTGCTGTGCGTTTGTTGGCTGTGCGTTTGTTGGCTGTGCGTTTGTCTGCGGTGCGCTTGTTGGCTGTGCGTTTGTCTGCCGTGCGTTTGTCGGTTGTGCGTTTGTCGGCTGTGCGCTTGTTGGCCGTGCGTTTGTCGGCTGTGCGCTTGTCTGCCGTGCGTTTGTCTGCGGTGCGCTTGTTGGCTGTGCAGATGTCGGCAGGCTTGAAGGAGTAAAGCGGCTCTTTTGTAGAGATACGCCGAGCCGAAACGGTGGACGATTACTTTGCCACGCTGGAAGGCTTCTGGAATTGTATTAAATAAAGCAGTCGGGGTGATCTTTCCGAAAAGAGGAAGGATCGCTCCTTTTTGTTTGCCGTGCGCTTGTCTGCCGTGCGCTTGTCTGCCGTACGCTTGTCGGCTGTGCGTTTGTCGGCTGTGCAGTTGTCGGCAGGCTTGAAGGGATAACAGGAAAAGGGCAACTGCCATTTTGTTACAAAAATTTTATTGTTATTATACAAAATTGTAATTGCATATTTAAGAGAAATACTGTATAATAGATATATATTAAAAAATCACCGCAATCATGCGGGAAATTTTAAGGGGGTTTTATTTATGACATTGCTCAGAAAATGTCTGGCAGAATGTATCGGTACCTTTGTGCTGGTATTGTTCGGCTGCGGAACAGCGATCGTAACAGGCTGCAGTAACAAAGCAGACGCAGCGTATTTTATGACAGCGGTTGCTTTTGGCCTGGTCATCGTAGCGATGGCTTATTCCATCGGTAATATTTCAGGCTGTCACATCAATCCTGCGGTATCCATTGCGATGCTGGTCAGCGGAAAAATGACGGTGAAGGAATTCTTTGCCTATATTTGCTCACAGTTTATCGGCGCTATTATCGGCGGCGCATTGCTGTTCGGCATTTTCAATGACAAGCTGCCTGCAACAGGACTTGGCACCAACGGCGTTTACAACGATAATATCTGGATGACGCTGCTGATCGAAATGATTCTGACCTTTGTTTTTGTTATTGCTATTCTCGGTGTTACGTCAAAAACGTCCAACAGCTCAGTAGCAGGTCTGGTCATCGGCTTTACATTGACGCTGGTTCATATTTTCGGCATCTACTTCACAGGTACCTCTGTGAATCCTGCCAGAAGCTTTGGTCCTGCCATCTTCAAGGGCGGCGAAGCATTTGCCAACGTATGGATCTTTATCGTAGCGCCCCTGGTTGGCGGTATTCTGGCTGCGCTGGTTTACAAAGGTCTGTCTTTGGGTCTGTGTGATAAAGAAGAAGCACCGGTTGCTGCCGAAGCTGTAAAGGCTGTTGCTGCATCGAAGTCTTCAGGCAAACCTTCAGGCAAAAAGAAGAAGAGATAATTTTTGCGTTATGATACACCGGAGTCGGATTCTTTTCAGGCGACTTCGGTGTATTTTTATTTCACAGACAATGCATAAGAGGGATCGGCAGTCAGTACAGTGTTCATGGCGGGACAATACACGAAAAAACGAAAACCTGCCATCAATGACGTCTGACAAACAATCTTCAAAAGCCTGCAGGGTTCCGGAGGACGGTTTTCCGTCAGACAGCTTTGCCGCAGGACATAGCACCGACCGAGCCGACAGGCGAGGCAAGATGGGGGTATCCTATGCGGCTGTCGGGCAGAAATGATTTCCGTGCGAGGGGGTTCGAGTAGCTGTCGGGCAGAAATGATTTCCGTGCGAGGGGTTTCGTGTAGCTGTCGGACAGAAATGATTTTCGTGCGAGGATTCGGGCAGGAATTAAAGTATCCATTATTGACAAATGATAGTATGTTTATTATAATTAATCTGTATAGTTGTTTGTAAAATTGCTGAACGCAGGTGAAAAAACAGTTTACCTGTCGCAGTCGGAAAAAGCCGGAACGACAGCTTTCCGACAGTTCAGATATATGAGGTGTGAGCTTTATGATTTGTCCGAATTGTTTTTCTCAGAGCTTTGACGGCGTAAGATGTCTGGACTGCAGCTATGAGATGAAGGACGAAAAGTGCATAGAGGATATGAAGCTGTTTCATGTACTGAAAAACCGCTATGTGATCGGCAGGTCACTGGGAGCCGGCGGATACGGCATCACCTATGCTGCGTTTGACAGAGTCGGTGGGAGTAAGGTTTGTATCAAAGAATACTTCCCGTCCGGACTGGCAGTGCGTATGCCGGACGGCGTGTCGGTACAGAGTACACGCCAGAACCGCACGGAAGAATTTGCCGGCGGCATCGAGCGGTTTGTGGAAGAGGCACAGATCATCAGCGAGCTGAACTCCATCAGTGGTGTGGTACGGGTAACTGACAGCTTTCGTGAGAACGGCACGGCATATTACGTCATGGAGTTTCTGGACGGTGTAACACTGAAAAAGCTGGTGCCGGAGCACGGACTGGATCTGAAGGTTGCCTGCGGCGTCATTATCAGGGCAGGCAGAACGCTGGACCGGATTCACAAGGAAAAAGGGTATCTGCACAGGGACATCAGCCCTGAAAATATCATGATTCTGCCGTCCGGCAGGGTGGTCATCATAGATTTCGGCTGTGCCAGAAGTTATTTTATGAGCACCGGCTTTGCCCCTGCGCTGAAACACGGCTTTGCACCGATTGAGCAGTATTCTTCCACGGATATTCAGGGACCTTATACGGATCTTTATTCCTTAGCCAGTACGTTTTATTACATTCTGACAGGCAAGATGATTCCCCGGGCGACAGACCGTCTGACAGGAGAGGAATATGAGCCGCTGGCGGTGTTGAGACCGGATATTGATACGAAGATTTCGGATATTGTTGATAAAGCGCTGAAGCTGCAGCCGGCAGAAAGGACGCAGACCGTAGGAGAATTTCTGGACGAGCTGACAGCGGTCATCAGGACGCTGCATCATGACGACGGTTTGATTCCCGTGTCTGTCAGCATCGACGGAGCGGTGCAGCAGCAGTATAAAATAGAAGAGAACAAGGAAATAACGGTAGGAAGATCTTCTCAGTGCGACATCGTGTTTCCTAACTGTGAAAACGTCAGCAAGCTGCACTGCAAGCTGATGTTTGACAGCGAAAAAAAACAGTTCTGCATAGAAGACTGTTCGACGAACGGCACATATATCAATTATGTCAAGCTGGAAAAGGGCAAAAAATATGATGCAGGAAAGCAGGATCTGATCATACTTGCCAATACAAGATTCCGGCTGATACTGGGGGAATAAGGTGTGGCTGCAGAGGACGAAAGGAACGTACTGACAGAGGAGTATATACAAGAGCCGACAATCCGCATGGCGGCGTCCTCTATCATCGGAACAAGAAAATATCAGCAGGACAGCTACGGCTGCATAGAAACGCCGATGGGGTGTCTTGCGACGGTATGCGACGGCATGGGCGGCCTTCAGGGCGGCGAAAGAGCCAGTGCGCTGGCTGTCAGAATGCTGCTGAAGGACTATCTTGGTTTCCGTGGCGGCGATATCCGCAGCTTTTTCAGGAATGAAGCCGTCAGCATTGATACAGCAGTGAACAGGCTGACAGATGAATACGGCTCGCCTCTCGGAGCAGGGTCGACGCTGGCAGCGGTTCATGTCAAAGACGGCAGAATGAGCTGGATCTCTGTGGGAGATAGCAAGATATACGTCGTTCGTGACGGTAAGCTGAACTGTATTGTGCGGGAGCATAACTATCGTCTGCTGCTCAATGAAATGTATCAGCAGAAAAAGATTACACCGGAACAGTATCATGAAGAAGAAAAGGATGCGGAAGCCCTCATCAGTTATATGGGTATGGGCAACGTGTCACTGATGGATACAGAGGAGAGGCCGCTGAAGCTTCTCAAAAAGGATATGGTGCTGATCTGCAGCGACGGACTGTACCGTTCTCTGACGGACCGGCAGATGGAAGCCATTATGGAGGACAATTATTTTGACCTGAACCGTGCCGTCTGTACACTGACGTCGTCGGCGCTGCAATATGCCCGGGGCAGTCAGGATAACACCACGGCTGTTTTGCTGAGGTATGAATAACAAAAGTGAACGGCAGACAGTTTTTTTGAAAGGGGAGAGGTAAATGACAGCAGAACAGAAAACAGCAGGACGTGATCTGAGCAGCAGCTCGGTGATTGACCGCCGCTACGTGATCCGTGACACCTTCAACCCCGATAAAAACGGTGTGACGTATCAGGTGTATGACACCGTGATGGGCAGACCCGCAAAGCTGCGGCGCCTGTTTTCGCTCAGTAATATTCACGATCCGCTTTCAGCGTACCGGCAGTATGAACGGCGCAGCCGGTTTCTGAATACTTACCGCAAGCTGTCGGAGCTGTCGGTGTCGTCACTTCCCACGGTGTATACCTTCCGTCTTGAGGGCATGGGCGCCTATGCGGTGTATGCCGACGTTTCGGAGGTCACGCTGTCGGAATATATTGCCTGCGGCGGCAACAGAAGTTATGAAGAAGCCAAAGAGCTGCTGATGCCGGTTGCCGTAGCGCTCAAAATGCTGCATGACGGCGGTGTGTGTCACGGAAACGTCAGCGCCGCTTCGGTTCGTATGCAGGGGAAAACAGCGGTATTGTGCGACGCCACAGGTGATGCGCTGAGCGCAGAAGAAGATATGAAACAATTGCTGATGGTCATGCTGCTTGTGATGTACGGACAGGAATTTCATGATGTTTCACAGACAGGGGCGCTGCCATTGCCTGAGGAGCTGAAAAACTGTCTGGAAAAGGCTTTTTCGGAAGAAATGCACCTGACAGACGATGAATTGCTGCTGACGGTATTTCAGTGTCGGGAGATAGCGCTGGGCGCTGCCAAAGCAGAAATGCCGCCGCCGAAGGATATACTGGATCTGGCGCAGGCGTACGGTACGCCTGTTGCAAGACTGATCACGTCGCTGACATAAAGTCAGGAATCAGGAAACGTAAGGAGAAGAGTATTCTATGGTAACTTGCAAAAAATGCGGAAATGTATTTAATGAAGAATTCGGAATCTGTCCAAAGTGCGGCGAAAGATATGTTGCCGAATCTGCCGTGCGTGACGGAGTTCCTGCGGAGCCAAAGGTGGTCAATCTGCAGAACAAAGGGCAGGCGAAAGAAAAGGCTGCCGGAAAAAAGGGCCGTAAGGGCAAGATCATCGCTGTCATTGCGATCATTGCCGTGGTGCTGATCGGCGCCGTTATTTCGCTGATACTGATCTTCTCCGGCGGCAGCACACAGGCGCAGGCAAAGGAGCAGATCAGTCTGGGTGAAAAATACCTTCAGGACGAGGATTTTGACGAAGCGATTGTCGCCTTCCGGAAGGCAATTGACATAGATCCGAATAATGCCGATGCTTACGTCAAGCTTGCGGAAGCATATCGTGCGGTGGGCAACTACAGCGAGGCTGTGAAGGTGCTGCAGAAGGGCTATGACAGAATCAAATCACCGCAGCTTCAGTCCGAGCTTGAAAAATACGGTGCCAAGGCAGGTCTTGATGCACTGATAGACGGCGCAGCGGCAGTGGAATCGGGAAGCTGCGGCGATAACCTGAATTATACGGTATATGATAACGGCGTTACGGTGATTGAGGGCGACGGCAGACTGGAAGATACCGACAAGAACAACGTCATCTGGCGCAGCAAAAAGGTGACAGAGGTCTATCTGAAGGAAGGCGTTTCCGAAATCGGCAAGTATGCGTTCCGTGACTGCGACACCATTACCACCGTCCATATTCCCAGAAGCGTGGTATCCATCGGTGAATGGGCATTTAACGACAGCGACCGTCTGACCTCGATTGAAGTTGACCCGGACAACAATTATTATTCCTCTGAGGACGGCGTGCTGTATAATAAGGACCGCACGGTTCTGGAGCAGTATCCGTCCGGAAAATGGGGAACCTATACGCTGCCGATGTCGGTCACAGAGGTGCGTTCATGGGCGTTTGCGGGCGCATCTTATCTGAGATATATCAGTGTGGCAGGCGGCAACGAAATTTACAGCAGCTATGACGGTGTGCTGTATACCAAAGACGCAGTGGAGCTTGTGTGCTATCCTGCCGCCAGACAGGAGCGTTCCGGCAATTATATGATTCAGGAATCCGCCGCCACCATCAAGGCGCACGCTTTCTATAAGGTAGTGGATCTTGAGGCCATTACCGTACCCGAATCGGTAAGCTATGTTGAGTTCCACGCTTTCGAAAAACTGACCGTAGACCAGAGTATTTATATCAAGGGAAAATACAGTGATCCCAATTCATGGGACAGCGACTGGAATTATAAATGTAAGGCGGAAATCGTCTGGGACGAGCCAAAGACAGAAGAATCTTCCCAGGGACTGTCTTTGTATTGATGCCATATCCCGCCGGATTCGTTAATTACGCTGCCGAAGGCGGAGCTTTGCGGCAGCGATCTGAAAAGGAGATATTGCCATGATAAAAAAATGTATCAACGGTCATTACTATGACGGCGACAAGTTCCCGATTTGTCCGCATTGCGGCGCAGGGGACGAAATGCCGGCAGGCACACCGCAGCCGGCGCCTCCTGCCGTACCGCCCCAAGGGGGTACCGTTTATCCGTCACCGCTTCCGCAGTTTCAGAATGACGATGACGATGATGCGACGGTTCCACTGGCATTTTTGCAGAAGAATAAGCCGCAGCCTGTCAAGGCAGAGGAAGAGGACGCAACCGTTCCGATGACGCCGCCGCAGCCTGTCAAGGCAGAGGAAGAAGATGCAACCGTGCCGATGACGCCGCCGCAGCCTGTCAAGGCAGAGGAAGAGGACGCAACCGTGCCGATGACGCCGCAGCAGCCTGTCAAGGCAGAGGAAGAGGACGCAACCGTACCGATGACGCCGCCGCAGTCTGTCAAGGCAGAGGAAGAGGACGCAACCGTACCGATGACGCCGCAGCAGCCTGTCAAGGCAGAGGAAGCAACAACGGCTCTTCCGATGACGCCTCCGGCAGCACCGACAGCCGCAGAACAGACGATACAAGCCATGCCGCAGCCGTCTTCCGACATACCGCAGGCACAGCAGCCTGCACCTGCGCAGCCCTATAACAGCCTGCTGCCGCCGCTGCCCTATGCGCCGCAGACGACGTATCAGCAGCCGCAGGCACAGCAGACGACGTATCAGCAGCCGCAGGCAAGCTATCAGCCGCAGCCTGCTTATCAGCCGGATCCTTATGCCATGCAGCAGCCCACACTGGATCCGTATAACAGAAATCCCTATGATGCAGGATATATGAACAATATGACGGCAACGCCTTCTGCCGACAGAAATACACCTACCGTCGGCTGGCTGGTCGGACTCAGCGGCGCCTGCTATGGCGAGAGCTTTGAACTGAAAAGCGGCAAGAACTTTATCGGCAGAAATCCCGACATGGATATTGCGCTGACGATGGATAACAGCGTAGCGCCCTATCGCCATGCCGTGGTGCTGTTTGAACCGAAGGAAAGCGTATTCCTTGCCTTGCCCGGCGAAGCAAGAGAAATGCTGTATGTCAACGATGAAGCGGTTATCACGAACAAGCCCCTGAAAGCCTTTGACAAGCTGACAGTAGGCAGCAGCAAGCTGCTGTTCTTCCCGCTTTGCTCAGATACATTCTCATGGGATAAGCAATAAGTCCCTGTCGTTATCCTCTTCTTCCGGACGCTTCCGGAACACAAAACAGTTATCTTTGCGTCCGTCGCAGACCTGTCGCATACGATCATCGTGACAGAAGCGCAAGGTCAGGTCTGACGCTGAGAAAATAAAAAATAACGCTTTAGGAGGCGGAATAAAAATGAACGAAACTATTACCACAAAGAAAAAATTAAGCGGTCTTTCTATTGTATCCATGATCGGCGCCATGATATTTGCCATTGCTGCAGCACTGATGTTCCTGCTGCCTGTCAACAGTTCGGGAACTACGATGAGTACACTGGAATTATCTGTGATCGGTGAAAACGGAAGTGGCTTTATGAAGAACATAGCGCCTTTCCTTGGAACTGCTCCTGAGTCAGAAAAGACGTTCTGGAACCTTTATCTGGTAGAAGTAATTGCTGCGACGGTTGCTTTCTTCGGACTGATTGCCACAGCAGTGATGATTATTCTGGGCAAAGCGCTCCAGTTCAAAAAGGGCGGCAGAGTGCTGGCAATGATCTTCTCTTTGCTGGGTGTAATTATTGCAGGCGCTTATCTGGTTGTTACCATTCTGTACATGGCAGAGGGCAATAAGTTATATAACGGTAATACGAATGTCGGCATTGGTCCGATCCTGATGGCTTCCTTTGCCGTTGTTGCTTTTATCTTCTGCTGCTTCGGCATGGGCGAAAAATCTGCTTTCAAAACAGTTAAGCCTGTCAACAAGTATGACCCCAACAGCTATTATTCAGGTCAGAACAATCCTACTGCTGATCCGGTTAAGCCGGCATATCCCTCTAACAATGCGCCCTATGCGCCGGTTGATACGGCTCCCCAGCCTGTACAGCCTCAGAATGTCGGTTACGTCAATCCTTATGCGCCGCCTGCAGCACCCCAGCCTGCTCCGGTTCCTCAGCCGGCTCCTCAGCCCGCACCGGTTCCCCAGCCTGTTCCCCAGCCTGCGCCGGCTCCCCAGACAAACTATACACAGCCGCCTGTTATGCCTCAGCCCGCACCGATTCCCGTACAGGCTCCGGTTGACGACAATCAGCCCACAAAGGTTCAGAACGGCGCTATTGAAGGTATCAGCGGTGATTACGCAGGCGCAGTGATTCAGCTTAAGCCCGGCGAAAAGCTGATTATCGGCAGAGATGCCGCAAGCTGTAATCTGGTGCTGTCCTCTTTGAAAAAAGATATCAGCCGCAAGCACTTAACGGTAGAGTATGATTCCTATACAGACAGCTTCAAAGTAGTGGATACGTCCTCTAACGGCACGTTTGTAAACGGACAGCAGCTTGTCAAAGATCAGCAGATGCAGTTCCCTGCCGGAACGGTACTGTCACTCGGCAGCGGAGAAAATCAGTTCAGACTTAAAAAGATATAAAGGAGACTCATGATGGCGAATTTTGTCAAATGCTCAAACGGCCATGATTTTGACCTTTCTATTTTTCAGCTTTGCCCCTTTTGCGGAGCGCCTGCCGCACCGCAGCCGTCTTATCAGCAGATGATGTATCAGCAGCCGCAGCAGCCTGCTTCACCGCAGATGCCGGCAGGATACGGAATGCCGCTGAATGCGCCCGAAATGGCGGCAGCTTACGGAATGCCGCAAGCTGCGCCCGAAATGCCGGCGGCTAAGCCCACGGTAGGCTGGCTGGTATGCACCAAAGGCCCTTGCTGCGGAAAGACCTATCCGCTCAGAGAGGAGAGAAACTTCATCGGCAGCGCACCGTCCATGGACGTCGTTCTGGCGGAAGATCCGGCAGTCAGCAGTGAAAAACACGCTGTGATTACTTTTGAACCGAAAAAGGAAGTATTTATTGCCCAGCAGGGAGATTCCAGAGCATTATATTATGTGAACGGCGAAGCCGTACTGGAGAACAAAAGCCTGAAAGCCGAGGATACCGTTGAAATCGGCGATTCCGTCTTTACGTTTATTCCCCTTTGCAGCAGTGAATTCAGTTGGAAGAAGTATCCCAAGGGAGAATAAAACAGAACATTGATCCTGACCCTATCCCCGTATCTGTTTATTTGCGGATACGGGGAGGTTTTGGATAAGCAGAAAACAAGCGGGAGAATAAGAGAGCAACACACAAGAAATAAACAGGAAACAAGTGAGAAAAAAGAGATAAAACAAGCGTATGTAAGGAAAAATACCGTTTGGCGGCAAATGCTTTTTTAACAGCGTTTCCATACAAACCGATGCTGTCAGTCCGGATTCGGACAGCAGGCGGTGAGGAGAAACGCTTTGTGATGATCATAACCTGTCACTAAAAGAGCATTTTCGGCAAGGCACTGAAAGATTGCTTTCGACGAGGCGCTGAAAGAGTGCTTTCGACAAGGCGCTGAAAGAGTGCTTTTGACAAAGCGTTGAAAGAGTGCTTTCGACAAGGCGCTGAAAGAGTGCTTTCGACAAGGCACTGAAAGAGCGTTTGCGACAGGGTGAGTTTCCGGCAAAGGTCAAAACGGTGCTTTTCCGTACATACGATAAAGTGTGATGAGGAGGAACAGACATGATTCAACAGGGCAGTGTAATTAACGATACCTATCGGATTGACGCAAAAATCGGAGCAGGCGGCGGAGGAACGGTGTACAAGGCATATCATCTCCGTCTGCAGAAGTATGTGGTCGTCAAGAGAATCAATGATGCGTGGGTAGACGTGATGGATTCCCGCAAGGAAGCGGATATCATCAAAAACCTGAAACATCAGTATCTGCCGCAGGCGTATGACTTTCTGCACCTGACAGACGGCATTTATACGGTCATGGACTTTGTGCCGGGTGAATCGTTGGATAAATATATCAAAAGCGGCTATCAGTTTCGGCAGGAGCAGATTCTGTACTGGACAAAACAGGTGACGGAAGCGCTGGTCTATCTGCATTCACTGACGCCGCCCATTATTCACAGTGATATCAAGCCGGCGAACATCATGATCAATCTGGAAGGAAACGTGTGCCTGATCGACTTCAACGTGTCGATGACAGGTACGCCTGACAGCAGTATCAGCGCTACCAGCCGGGGATATGCGGCGCCGGAACAGTATCTGAATATTCAGCCGGTCAATCAGCCTCAGCCCGGCGTGCCTTATGTGCCGAAGTATCAGTTTGACATGGACTCGCCTTTGGACGCCCGGTCGGACATATACAGTCTGGGCGCAACGCTGTATCATCTGATGACAGGACAGCGCCCGCCAAAGCTGCCCGAGCAGCGTCTGCCGGAAATCCCCCTCGATCTGCCCGGTTATGACGAAGCGCTGATCAAAATCGTCAACAAGATGACAGCCTATGATCCACGCAGCAGATACCAGAGTGCGGAGGAGCTGCTGTATGATCTGGAACATATCAACGAGCTGGACGCACGCCACGTTCACAAAAAACGGCGCAAGCTGATTCTGGCGGTTGTGCTGGCGGCGCTGGTTGTTGCAGCGGCGGTAACGGGACTGTTTGTTTATCTGAATATGCAGAAACAGAGTGAGCAGGCGTTTGAAGATAAATTAGTGTATGCAGCCAATCTGACGGACAAGGGAGAATATGAAGCGGCGCAGAAGGCTTATGAAGAGGCAATGCAGATGAACGGCGACAGGATCGGTTCATATACCGGAATGCTGAAGCTGTATTCCGATCAGGGAAACTATGACAAGGCGATAGAGTATGCCAAGGATACGCTTGCGGAGCATCACTTTGACAATGACGCAGCGAAAGATCGGGCGGACTTCTATTATATTCTGGCGAACGCATATTTTGAACAGGAAGACTATGAAAAAGCTGTTGAAAATTACGGCGAAGCGACAGGCTTGTATCAGGAAAATGCGGAATATTACCGTGACTTTGCCATAGCGCTTGCCCGGAGCGGCTACGTTGACAAAGCGAAAGAAATGCTGCAAAAGGCGGAGCAGCTTCAGCTTGCAGCGCCTGAGCTGGAGCTGGTCAAAGCGGAAATAGCATTTGCAGAAGGAGATTTCGGCGCAGCGTCAGCCGGCTTTGAAAAAGTGCTGAAGGATTCGGCAGACAGCGCAGTGCGGCAGCGTGCGGTAATGTATCTGTGCAGGGCGTATCGTGAACAGGGAGAGTATGAAAAGGTGCAGTCTGTCATAACGGCGAACAAGCCGCAGCTTGACAGCGCTCATCTGAGAAACGTACAGTTGCTTTCGGCAGAGACCTATCTCAGAATGGCAGATGAAGCAGCCAACCGGACGCAGAAACAGGAGTATGCGAAAAAAGCGCTGGAGCAATATCAGGCGGCAGGCGGCGTACAGACCAAAAAGACGCAGTTTAACCTTGTAACGGCCTATCAGTATCTGGACGATATGGAAAACGCCCAGCAGATTCTCAACAAGATGATGGCGGAATATTCCGAAGATCCCGAAGTATTTGCAAGGCTGGCGATTCTGGAAGTGTACAAGCAGGAAAAGACCATTAAAGAAAACCGCAGCTATGAAAGGTTCAGGCAGTATTATGACAGAGCCGAAAAACTGGATCAAAAGAATAAGATAAACGGCACGTCAAGTCCGGCCATCAAGCTGATGGAGGATTATATGAAAGACCTTACGGAGAAAAAATGGCTGTAATAAAGATAATAAGATGGCTGTAAAAAAGAAGATAAAATAGCTGTAATAAAGAAAATAAAATGGTTGTAATGCTGTGATTGAGAAAACAAGATGAAAAGCTTCGTCAAGCTTTTCATTTGTAAGCTCAGCAGGGGATTGTAAACGCCTCCAACATCGTTTTCGGGGGTGTCGGGGGGGCTTTTTCGCAAAAGCCCCACTGACTCGCTGCCCGCAGGCAGCGAAACTCTTTGGGGGTTCGGGGGGCTTTGCCCCTGACTTCCATTGCTTCATATTGAAGTTGTCTGTTATTTATTTGAGAATAGTATAACGGAATAAAGAAGGAGCAAAAGGCTGTGTAACGATAAAGAGTTGCACAGCCCTCTTCACCAAGGGCAGAACGGCAAGACGGAAAGATAAGATGGACTGATAATGATGTACTGATAATGATGGACTGATAAGACAGAAAGATAAGGTGGAAAGTCAAGGATAAACACTAAGGGAAAAGGACAAGGGACAACAGTAAGGACGAACAGGAGAAAGGAAGCAAGGAACATGGAGCAGACAAGGCAAAAGAGAATGGCGGTGGTGAATGACTTTTCGGGCTTCGGAAGGTGTTCACTGATGGTATCCGTTCCCATCATTTCGGCGATGAGGATTCAGTGCTGTGCGCTGCCGACGGCGATATTTTCGAATCATACCGGCTACGAGGATTTCTTTTTTGATGATTATACGGAGCAAATGCGTTCATACTATGAAAAGTGGCAAAAGCTTCACCTGACGTTTGACGGCATCTATACGGGATTTTTAGGGTCGGTGCGGCAGGTGGGCATCGTGGAAGATTTTATTGCTGCCTTTCGTCGGAAAGATATGGTAATCGTTGTGGACCCGGTGATGGGTGACAACGGCAGAAGATATGCAACGATAGACGACGCTTTGTGTGACGAACTGAGAAAGCTGCTGCCGTTATCGACCATTATCACACCGAACCTGACAGAAGCGTGTATTCTATCCGGCGTTTCCTATCGTGAAGGGGAATTTTGTGCAGAAGATCTGTCGGATATAGCAGACCGGCTGCAAAAAATGGGTGCTTCGGATCTTGTTATTACAGGGATAGCCGACAAAAACGAAATTTGCGATTATATCCGTACCCGAGAGGGCGACAGTGTATTACTGCGGCAGCCGGTATCCGGCACGCCGCACGCCGGAACAGGCGACGTGTTTGCGTCAGTGATTGCAGCAGACGCCGTCAACGGAGTAAAGCTGCAGGATTCGGTGAAGAAAGCCTCGGATTTTGTCGGAAGGGCAATTGCTTTGTCGGATAAAATGCAGATTCCCGCACAAGACGGGGTCTGTTTTGAAGAAATACTCGGAACCTTGTGTGAGGGGTGAAGCATAAGGGGTGAAGCATAAAGAGTGAAGCATAAACGGCATGAACGCAGAGTCGGCATTGTCCGGCAACTTGCGATGATGAGCAGAAAAACCATGCCGGAGCTGCCCGGTGATATTTTGATGAGAATCAATCAGACGAGCACAGAAAGCCGCAGGGGAAGCCGATGCAGCCGCTGATAGGAAAGCCTGCAAAGATGTATCAGAACAGACTGTCGAACCGATCGGAAGCAAAATGCGGAGCAGTTTTTGAAAATTAGCAGAAAAGCCATGAAACGGCAGAATGTGGCAAAATCTTATGGTGATAATGAACATAATATGTTGTAAAAGAAGGAAATAAACCTAAAAAAAGCAGAAAAAGCAAAAACGGGTTGTAAAAGCCTTTTGTTTTATGGTAAGATAAAGTAAGATAACAGGCACTTGGAGGCATACGAAGAAAGAGGAAGGAAACGGGTGACAGCAAAATGATGATCCAGAAAAGTCTGCGGATATTGCTGACAGCAGCGCTGGCGGCGGTGATGATGACGGCAGGCGCCATAACGGTCAGTGCCGAACCGGAGGACGAATATCCGACAGATGAAACAGGCTATTCAACTGACGTGGTCAATGACGACACTGACACACAGGATTCCGAGACGTATACAGAAGAACCTGATGACAGTCCCGATGAACCACAGGACAACACCGACTATGAATATCCCACGGACAATACAGATGACGGCAGCAGCGAATATGTTGCCGACGACGGTAATAATACAGACAATACGGATTACGACAATACGGATTACACGGATTACACGGATTACACGGATAATACCGACTATACGGACAACACGGACAACACGGACTATACGGACAACACGGACTATACGGAGTCATCTGCGGAATATACCGATTACACCTATGACTCTGACAATGATTATTACGATCAGACAGCCTATGATTACAGTTCCGCAGAGGACGACAATACTACTGATGAAACAACCGATTCCGGCAAAGCAACTTCTGCGCTGGAAATTTCCGGTTATGAGGTGTCTGACGACAAGACGCTTACTTCAGAAGACTGGGAAGCGCTTAAAAACGAACAGCAGGGATCTCATCTTGAACTGAAGCCTACCGCTGCATCAGCCAAAACGACCAACGCCTTCTCAAAGCTGAAGCAAGACAGCAGAGGCGGCAATGACGACTGGATCTATCTTGCCTCGGGAATCGGTCTGATCGGCGCAGGCGCTGCGGCAATCGGCGTGATTATCTTCACCACAGTGCGTGCTAAGAAAAAACTGAAATAAAAAGCTGACATAACTTGTCCGGCATCATCATGCTGCGGCGATGGTAAGCTGTCATTGCTCCGCACGGGGTAATGTTGACATAAATCGAACACAGAGGAATTGCTTGAAACGGAGGAAACAGTCAGAATGGAAAATCAGGAACTTTTGGAATTGAAAAAAAACGCCTGCAAGGTAAGATTGTACACCGTAGAGGGAGTGTTCAACGCAAAGTCAGGCCATCCGGGCGGATCGCTTTCTGCTGCGGATATCATCACCTACCTCTACTTCAAGGAAATGAATGTTGACCCGCAGAATCCCGGCAAGCCCGACAGAGATCGTTTTGTTCTGTCCAAGGGTCACTGCTGCCCGGCGCTGTATGGTGCGCTGGCGCTGAAGGGCTATTTTTCGGGAGATGAGATCAAGTCACTGCGTCACATCGGCGCCATGCTTCAGGGACATCCCGATATGAAGGGAACGCCGGGTGTGGATATGAGCTCCGGTTCTCTGGGACAGGGCATTTCCGCTGCCTGCGGCATGGCTTTGGCAGCCAAGTATGACAAGGCTGACTACAGAGTATATGCAATGCTGGGTGACGGCGAGTGCGAAGAAGGTCAGGTATGGGAGGCAGCAATGTTTGCGGCCCATAACAAGCTGGATAATCTGTGTGTGATCGTTGACTTCAACGGCTTGCAGATCGACGGTCATGTCAACGACGTGGCAGGACTGGAGCCGCTGGACAAGAAATTCGAAAGTTTTGGCTTTGAAGTTCTGAAAATAGACGGACATAATTTTGAGGAAATTGAAGCAGCCCTTCATAAGGCGAAGACTGTCAAGGGCAAACCCACGGCGATTATTGCCACTACCATTAAGGGCAAGGGCGTATCCTATATGGAAAATCAGGTTGGCTGGCATGGAAAAGCCCCGAACGCAGACGAGTATAAAATCGCTATGGACGAGCTGAACGCTCAACTGAAAGCATTGGAGGCGTAATCATGGCAGAAACAAAAAAGATTGCAACAAGAGAAAGCTTTGGTCTTGCCCTTTGCGAGCTGGCAAAGGAACACCCCGAAATCGTTGTGCTGGACGCAGATTTAGCAGCGGCAACCAAGACGGAAATTTTCAAGAAAGCATATCCCGACCGCTTTTTTGACTGCGGTATTTCTGAGGGTAACATGATCGGTGTAGCAGCAGGTCTTGCTTCCTGCGGAAAGGTACCTTTTGCGGCGTCCTTTGCGATGTTTGCCACCGGCAGAGCATACGAGCAGATCAGAAACTCTGTCGGATATCCTCATCTGAACGTAAAGATTGCAGGCTCTCACGCAGGCATCACAGTCGGCGAAGACGGTGCAACCCACCAGTGCTGTGAAGATCTGGCGCTGATGAGAACCATTCCCGGCATGGTTGTATTGAACCCTGCCGATCATTATGAAATGACAGAGGCTGTCAAGGCAGCTTTTGCTTATAACGGTCCTGTTTATATCCGTCTCGGCAGACTGGCGATTGACAGCTTTAATGATCCTGCAACCTATCATTTTGAGCTGGGCAAGGGCATTACGCTGAAGGACGGCGACGATGTAACCGTTATCGCTACCGGTTTGGTAGTCAATGAAGCGCTGAAGGCAGTTAAAGCTCTGGAGAGCAAGGGCATTAACGCCAGACTGATTAATATGCACACCATCAAGCCGATTGACAAGGATATCATCATCAAGGCGGCAAAAGAAACAGGTAAGATCATTACCGTTGAAGAGCATAATATCATCGGTGGTCTTGGCGAAGCAGTGTGCAGTGTAACTGCTGAATACTGTCCTGTAACAGTCAAGAGGATCGGTATTGAAGATGTCTACGGACACAGTGGTCCGGCACTGGGACTTTTGTCCGAGTTCGGTCTGGACGCTGAAGGTCTTGAAAAGCGCATTGAAGCGATCGTCAAGGGCTGAGGCAAAGCAGTGCAAATGTTAATATGAACAGAAAAAGCCGGGTGAGCAAGTTATGTTTCATCGGGCTTTTTTGGCAGATAAATGGAATATTGGCAGTTATAGCGCAGTAAATATTACAGCAGACGGTGGAGTGCCTCCGCTGTCTAGTCCGCCCTCGTTCGCTGACGCTCACTCACTTATTGGTAATTTGTTTCTTCTATTCCGCAGGCGTCCGGGTGCGTGACCGCACAGGACAATTCCGCTGTTACTTAATGCGAATTTGTCACTTCAATTCCGCTGCCAGTAAGACATTCCACCGTCACAAGCCTGCTGTGTATAAATGTTACAAAGATTCTTCAAACAAC
>JBGUWM010000064.1:0-3099 GCA_045221175.1 Acutalibacteraceae bacterium
TTAAAGCTGTTCCACATATCATTTTTCTTTGTAATCGCTCTGCATACGAAAAGGTACATTCTGAGCTGAACACCGTTTAGCTTGCCAAGAATGTACCTTTTGATTTTGAAATAACCTTTTGAAACTATTGCTCTGAGTTTGTAAATGTAAGTGCCGAGCTGACCATTAGCTTTATGCGGACGGCTCACACGCTCTATAATGCCTTTTCTTTGGAGTTGACAGATGATATTAGCGACTGTTTCAATCTTCTTAATACCGCACTTCTGAGCAATCGTAGCCTGTTTTATCTGCACTACACAGCGATTATTGAAAACGCAGCTATAAAGACACACAGCGACTTTCAATTCGTTTGGTGTCAGTCCGTAGTCAAGAATACTGTTGTTCAGTCTGAAATACGCTTGCATAAATCTGTCATCTCCTTAATTGAAATAAAAAAGCTGTTTCTATGAACTGCTAAAAGCAGTACGATCTGCCCGTACCGTTATTTGTAATTTGGATTATAATCCTCAAAGCAATTAACGCTCCGAAAGATGTATTTGCAGTTTACCCACCTTTGCAGTTCTCTGTGTCTCTTGTCACAGGTGGCTTTTTGATAAATCATTACATAGGGACTGTAACCCAAGTCACGCAGAGTATATATCCGAAATAAGTCCTCCTCAATAGTGCTGTTATAGTTTGTCAGAACATAGACAGTCTTTCGCCTGACATCTCTGACATTGGTATATGTCGAAAAGGTTTTGAAGTATTCCGTCAAATCCTGTCGGGGATTGTCCCAAGCAAAATGAATGTTCTTGATTTTCAGCCTGTTCAGCCAATAGACATTATCCTTGTTTATCAGACGAATGTCCAAGCCTTGTGTGAAGTCGATAAAACTGTACTTGCAGAATGATAGCTGCTGTAAGATTTCTTCGTGTTCAGGACAGGCAAGCAGATTAGGATCAAGAAGTTTTATTTCCTGCTGTCCTCTCCAAAATTCATCAAGGTCAGCAACCTGACGGGAGAAACAACCCTCTTTTTTACCGACAACACAGAAACCGCATTGTCGGGGACAACCTCTTGTCAGAAAACCGACTGCATAGCTGTAATCAGGATAGAGAGAATAGTCAGGATAGATATGCTCAATCTCTTTCGGAAGCATACTGTCCTTTGACTTGTCATAGACTTCTCTGCCGTTTATAACGCTGATACAGTAGCCTGTACCGCCTTTGCGTATTTCATCAGCCTGCACAGGATAAACACTGTCAATATCGGGAGAGAAGCTGAACACTTTTGAAGCATACACCAAGTCATAATGTTTTGTGTGATCGTAGAGTTCAGCATCATCACCGATAGATTTATGATATGCCGACAACTTCATAATCGGGAGATTAGGGAAGTTATGGCTATCAGACCAAAGACCTATTTTCATAACTTTTGATTTCCTTATGTATTGCGGAACAGCCGGAGTTGCACCGACTTTAATACTCTTGTTCCGATATATAGCAGCACCGTGATACAATGCTGCTATTTGTATCAATTCGTATCGTCTGTTTGATTTTTATTCTTTTCTTGCCACAGCCGTTCTTCTTCCTCGTCCTGTTTGCGGCAGATTTCATCAAGGTCAAGGAATGGTGGAAGTTCAATTTCCACCCATCCCTCAGAAGTGTACATCATTGCCATAGTCAAATACCTCCTTAAAACCACTCAGGAAATCTGATTTTGAGAGCTTCAACATAATACTTTGCATACTCACAGCAAAAGAGATAAGCAGGAGAATAATAACTGCTCGGCAGGCTTTCCTCAATACCGTCAGAGCCGATGTATGTTTCTCCGTCTGAGCAATAGCCGTTGTAAAGGTTAAAGGCAAGCCTTGTTGTTCGTCCGCTTGTGCCTGTCTGCCAGTCTTTTTCAAGTCCGCTCAACATAATGCGGTTATCGGAAAAGTCATAAAGATCACGGATATGCTCAAAGCAAACTGTATCAAGTGCGAACAGATAGGCGAGAGCCTTTCTCTCTATATCGGAATACGGCATCATATCAAGAATGAAGTTATAGTTTCTTTCGTGTTCTTCGTCCCTGAATTTTATCGGCTGACCGTTTTTGGAAGCTGAAAGAATGTTTTTAAGTTCATTCTGTGCTTCGGGAGCAGTAGGATCAGGCTGTTCAGTAACTACTATCGGTTTTCTCTTTTCCTCAATCGCAGGAAGTGGGACTTCAAGTCCCACTTGGGCATCAGAAACGGTAGTTTCTTCGGTTATCGTTTCAGCCTGTTCAACAGGGATTTCGGCTTTGTCCTTATCCTGTTTCGGAGTATGTGGGACTTCAAGTCCCACTTGTGTATCAGGGACGGAAGTTTCTTCGGTAATTCTTTCAGCCTGTTCAATGGGAATTTCTGTCTTGTCCTTATCCTGTTTCGCTGCAAGTGGGACTTCAAGTCCCACTTGTGCAGTCGGAGCAGTCGGTTTTCCTTCATACGCACTGAACAATATCTTTTCGATATTTGCTGAAAATTCATCGTCACTCAATGTTTCTGCAACCGTATGTATTCTTTTAGTAGTTGCGACTTTGAAATGACGGGTGATAACATTATCGGCTATATTCAGCCCGTTGATATGCTCAAAGATAATACGCTGTTTTTCTTCGGAGATAAAAGACAGTTCAACGGCGGCTTCAATGGTGATTATTCCTTTATCAACCCATTCCTGCAATTCAGTTATCAGCTCATTGAGCCTGATATATCTGTAAATCTGCTTGCGGCTCATATTGTTGTTTTCGGCAATCGCTGATACGGTTGCTTTTTTACCGAGTTGTTTCAGCAGTTCAAGCTGTTCCGCATAGGCTCTTGCATAGACAGTCGGAGCATATTCATTGTTCCTGTCGGTATTCGTAGCAAGCAGGATAAACCTTGCTGTCGGATCGTCAGCAGAATAGTCTTTTACAAAACAGGGAATTTCCGTTTTGCCGAGCTTCTGACAAGCACGAAAGCGGTGTCTGCCGGAAAGGATACTGTATCTGTCACCGTTTCTTGCAACGATAACAGGCTCTAACACACCGACTGCATCTATACTGTCGGCTATCTGATCTACCTTGCTGTCATTTATCGGGAACGGCTGATTGTCG
>JBGUWM010000065.1:0-22281 GCA_045221175.1 Acutalibacteraceae bacterium
TGTAAAGATCGTTACCGGAACATATTCGTCCGGTGCGGTCACGCACCCGGCAGGCGAGACCCGGGGGACATCGGTGATTGGTTATAGAGTGAACAAGGAATCTATTTCCTGCTTTTTCAGACACTCCCCTATGACGATAACAATGTCCTGACCACTGTCAGCCTCATTGATCTGTATATGATGCATATCGGCATTGCACTCATACCAACGGTCATTCTCCATAAAAAAGCCCTTTACACGGTAAACCCTGCCATATTGTTCCGTTTTGCCAAACATCACCTCACAAATATTCCTTATCCTTGCGGCGCTCAATTGTTTATGCATATAATACAATGATCTGTATCCGCTTTCTTCGGAATAGTTTTTGACAAAATCAGCCTTTTCATAACCGCTTTCGGACAAAGCCTGAAAATCCTTTTCCGTCATTTCATGCCATGGCTTGATCATTGTTTTTTGTGCTGTTTCTATGCCGCATTTTTCTTTTGTCAGCTTTGATACAAACTGCACGGTATCCTGTATTTCCTGCTTGGAATAAAGCTGACTTTTACTCAGAATCACCATTCCTGCGCCTGCCGCCTGTGATGCCAGAATATATTCCGACTGCTCCGACAACTCCCGGCTGATTCCGCTGTCTACCACAGTCAGTACAGTGCCGATCTCATACCAATTCTCCAGCGGGTCTTCACGCAGTGTGTCAAAAAACTCGTCTGTGTCAAATATGCCCGACGGCTCTACAATCACTCTGTCATATCCGCTCATTGCCATCGCAATCAGCTTCGTTTTGAAGCGGCGTTTGTGACAATCCGCATCACAGGCACCCGCTACTGTTTCAAGCTCACAATCAGGTCCCTGAAGTTCCTGCAGCAGCATGATATCTACGTTTACCGCTCCGAAATCATTTTCCAGAATACCGATGCGCTGACCTTTCCTAATAAAAAACTGAGCATACTGTTTTATAAAAGTAGTCTTGCCGCTTCCCAAAAAACCGGTAATCAAATCTATCTTTATCATTCTGCAACCTCTCCGTTATACTTTTTTCAACTATCCGTTCCAGCCGTTTGTTATCTTGGCGCTTTGCTGTAACATACGCAAATCATTTACTCAATCATACGTTTATTCCTCACTGTAATTTTGTCAAACAATTCTTAAACCCGATAACGTCACTGATCCTGCGCTGACAAGCGAATGTCATCTATATACGCAACCATTTGTTTCGACATAGGTAATCTGAATATCAATGAATCACACCGGCAAGCAACTATCTACTCTATCTTCAAGCTTCTGTTACGGGTAGCACCGGGGATTTAACCCTGATTTTCAACGCTTCATATTAAGCTGTCCGTTATTTATTTGAGAATAGTATGATTTACCCAAACAGCACAGATCATGCGCTGACCGGCAACCATAAGCCTGATCGGCAAACACTTTTTTACAGCGATTGATTCTGACTTTGTTGAACTGCTTTACCGAAATATTGCCAAAGCCAATGCAAACCGTCTGATTCAGTCCGTTCAACTCCGCTGTCTTGGTATGATTCTGAACTGTGCAGAAGTGACACAGATTGTTTATAATTGATTGCCACTGCATGGCACAGAATTTCTGCAGTGAGCGTTTGTTCACTTTTAGTTATTGCTTCGCAGACTATTTGATAAAAACTACGTATCTTACTCCTGTTATTTATCATATCCTCTTTTTCTCCAAAAAGCAAGACAGCACCCGAATAGCTTCCGTCAAAGCCGTTTTCAGGTGCTGCCTTTATTAAGAAAAGAAAGGGGACATTACCAACTGATACATGGAGGATTCGGGAAATTGTGATAATTGCTGCGTCCGTCGGGAGCGTAATCATTATACAGGAACATTTCCAGTTCATCTGCACGACGGTACAACAATCCGTAATAGCATTCTCCGCCTGCATGATGATAAGAAAGCATTTCTGTGATCAATGCATTTCTGTTGACATTGTTCAGGTTACGGGCAATGTATGTGCTGCCGCCCGTTGCGCTTACATTCAAATAAGTACTGCTGCAGTAGCCTGTCTTGCCGTCAGACGTTTTGACTTTATACCAGATACCGTTATATCGTGTTGTGCTGACCAGTGTAACCGCTTCGTTGTAATTCAGCACCTTGATGACGCTTGAAGAAGTGGTCGCCTCGCTTCTCAGATTCAGTCCGTCAGAAGAGGTAACTCTGCCTGTCATGGTTGAATCATTGACCGTTACCTGTCCCCACGAGTTGAGAAGAATCGTTTTCAGGTCTGAACCGTATGTCCAGCCTGTACCTAAATTATAGGAGAAGGACACCAATGCGTCAAACTGCTGCTGATTAAAGTAAATGTTATTGCCGATCAGCATATCATTGACCCGTTTGGTATAAGACTCTTCATTCACAGCCTTGACAAGAAGGGCGTAACCTTCGCTCTTTGTCAGATTATCATAGAAGCACTGTCCTTCCCAGACAACATAGCCGTGTCCGAGGGTTGGAAGATTGCCCGCCAGAGTATCATAAGTAATACCGGAAACAAAGCCCTCTTTATCACCGATGAAATGGATTACTTCATCACTGGCACGAAGTCTTTCCAGTGCCGTTTCTTTCGGATTGAGTTTGTCTGTTATGTAAACATCACTGACACCGTCCGAACAGGTTTCCCATTCGTCGCCGAGCTTCGCATAAGCCTTGACCTTAAACGTACCTGCTTCCTTTGGCGTATAAGTCCCCTGCCATACAATCGTATTGCCTTCTATCGCTTTTCTGACGCCCATCACGGAAGTCGGGTTAGCGCCGTCCTTGACGGTAAAGTAAACGCCGGTGCGCTGTCTGTCCGTAATCGCAATGAGTTTCACCTTTGAACCCATTGTTGCGGAGTTCGGAGATGAATAGCAGAATTTTATGGGCGCAGCGTCTGTTACCGTTACAACGCAAATCGCCTTATTGCCGTAATAATCGTTATAGCAGATGGCTGCTCTTCCGGCTTTTTTAGTTTCGATAAAACCATCCCAGACCTTTGCCACTGCGGGGTCACTGGAAGTCCAGTAGCCGCCGTTGTATCCTTTGATATAGATCGTTTTGCCAGCAGTGGTCGTTGCCTTATACCTTGACAGTGTGACATAACCCGAAGATACGGAATGTACGGTTACGGTACATTTTGCCTTGACAGAGCCTGCTTCATCAGAAGCGGTGATCACGGCAGTACCCGGACGAAGTCCGCTGACCAGTCCGTTACTGACACCGGCAACGCTGTTATTGCTGCTGGTCCATTTCACGCTGAGATTCGACGGAGTCTTGGTAATGCCTATTCTGACAGAAGATCCGGCGTTTACGCTGAGAGATGTATCGGACAATGAAATCGTACCCTTGGGGCGAACCGTCACCTTGCAGCTTGCCGTAACAGCTCCGCTGGAATCGGAAGCGGTGATGACAGCCGTGCCGCCCTTCAGTCCTTTGACAACGCCCGCCTGTGTAACTGTTGCGATGGAGGTATCTGATGATTTTAACGTATATTTTCCGCCGGCAGGAACTGTTTTTACTGTCAGTGTAAAGCTGCTGCCTGCGTTTAACGTCTTGGATGAGGTGCTGAGAGTGAGTTTATCATAGTCAGTTTTGACAACGGAAACCGTACAGGACAACGACTTGTTCCGTTTGGTATCGGTAGCGGTAATCACGGCTGTTCCTGCTTTTTTAGCGCTGACAACCCCCTGCGAGGTTACTTCTGCCACGTTGCCGTTAGAAGTTTTCCATGTTACAGTACCGAGAACCCCTGCCGTAGTCAGTGTTTCCTTTTTGCCGACAATCAGAACCAGGCTTTTCTTTGACAACGAAAACATTCCCGATGTCTGTACGCTGCTGTCTGCCACAATATCGGGATTCTCTATATAATCCACGTAGTCAGAGCAAACATATCCTTCTGTGCCGTCGGCCGTCTTCGCCTTTATCCATGATTTGCCGCTGAAAGACAGTATATCCAGTCTTGTCCCCTTATTCAGCGTTTTGATAATCGAAGCATTGGTGGACGCTTCCGTACGGAAATTAACATAATCCGTTGTCTGACAGTCGTTGAGAATATCTATGTAGGCTGAATAGCAGTATCCTACGGTACCGTCACCCAGACGGATTCTGTACCAGTGGGGATCGCTGCGATCCGACATCATAAACGTAGTATTGCGCTTCATGACGGTAATGACGGAATACTGGGTTCCTTTTCCTGTTCTGAGATTGACGGCTGCAAGCGTTTTGCCGTAAACAGGAATATGGGCCGATACGCTTACCGTTAACAGCGGTACACACGCCAGCAACAGCGCCAGTGTGCAGATGACCGCCGTCATCCAACGAATTATCTGTGTTTTTGTCGTATGCTTTGTTTCCGGCTTCATCATACTTTGGCACGACCTTTCCGTTTTTATTGTTTTCTTGTACATTGTTTCCTGATGATGCTGTATCATTTACTTCTTATTATAAATATTTACATTTTTGTCATTAAATTCATCGTTTTTTACCGACAGTCTGTTACAAATATAACATAATTATCATTCTTTCGCAACTGGCATATTATATAAAATAGCACCTGATTTTATGACATATTGTTATATCTCATAATGATTACGCTGTATTTTTGTATATATTTTGGTAAATAATTCATATAAATTGTATTTTTGATGAATTTGTCTTCTTATTTTTGATAATGACAATCAGAACTTTTTATTCATTTTGGTTACAAATTTGTTAATTTTAGAGCGGTAAGCTTTGAAAAATACTGTTACGGCATAGTCATACAGAAGAAAAACAGGATTCAGTGCAGCCAGAAATACCAACGGCATATTTATCCCGAAAAACTCAAAACTGTCTGCCGGCATGGAAAAGACAAACATCATCAGATAATAAATGGCAACAGCCGCCGCATTCAGCAACAGCAGTTTCAACAAATACTGCACCGCTTTCAGTCTGAGTTTTTCTATGACGTCCTTCAGCATCGGATAATAGCCCATCAGCAGAATAAAGCACAAAGACGCCTCTTTATCCGCACAAAGAAAAAATGACAGCACCGACACTGCCGCATAAGAGCCCCACCCATAAGAACGTCCTGCCGTAAACGACAGAATATATACGATGATTCCTGCAATGGCAGGAAAAGTATACAATCCTGCCGGTATGACATTACTGATGATGACAGCTACAGACGCCAGTGCCGTCAGCAAGCCGCCCAGAGCAATTTTCTGTGTTTGCTTCATACGCTCTCCCCCGGTTTTTCAATAAAATCAGTGCCGGTTCAGCAGTTTTATCTGAAAACCGGCACTGCCTTGTGTCTAACATACTCAATATTGATACAAACCGCTGCCAATGCACCAAAGATGAATCACGCCGCACGCCGTCACATGACCGCTTTCCGATCCTATCTGCAAGTAAAAATGATTTCGAATCCCATGCTGTCACCGAACGGTTTCATTTATCCTCTGCAACAGCGGCAAAGACAGTCTGAACAAATCAGACAGGTACAGATATCGCAGCAGCCGGGTCCCGCTGCACCGGGAGTTGTCCGATATCCTCCCTGTACCCCCGATCGCTGCTGCTGAACACGCCTGTAAATTGACTGGTATTCCGCATTGCCCGAATCCATTCGGCAGGCTGTCTGAAAATAGTTGTAGGCGTCTTCCAACCAACCCTTCTGATAAACCACTATTCCCATCAGATAATACCATTCGGCATCTCTCTGGTCAGAAGGTATCGCCGACAGCTCTTCTTCCGCTCCGAAAAAATTGCCGCTGTTGATCATGATCCGTATATTCTCAAAATTAGAACGGTTATGATGATACGAAGCATAGTTCTGACCCTGACTTTTGGCATTCTTCCGTTCCTCCAGAATCTTGTCGTAGGCTTCGTTGATCTCTTTCATTTTTTCCGACGCCACGTCCGCCAGAGGACTGTCTGTATACCTGTCCGGATGATATTTCTTTGCCAGTTCACGGTATGCTTTCTTTACTTCTTCGTCTGTGGCAGACGGTGATATGCCCAGTACGCTGTATGGATCCTTCATAGCCTTCTTTCCTTTCAATAGAACGGACTATCCGCTGGCGCTTCGATTGCTAATAAAATGCAACATATTACCTGCTGTCTCCGTGCGATAGATATTCGTAATAATCCGTCTTTCTTTTTTTCTGTTTCTTTTTCCTGTGTTGTTTCAATTCCTTTTTTACAAATAAATGATACTTCTGCTGAAATGATAACCCATGACACACAATGTTGTCAAGAATTTCTTTATAAGACGACAGTTCCAGCAGTTCATACGCCATGGTCAACTGTGCTACCGTCATGTTCAGCACATCGTTGCAGTACAGCATCACCCGCTCGGGAGCTTCCTCATATTTTTGACGAAACGGATTGAAATTTCCTTTTTTAAAGTCTTTCTCAAGATCGTCTGCTGCGTCCATGATATAGATCCACCGCCCCAGATGATAGCCAAAGCTGCTCAGAACCTGCTGCTGCACTGCGTCTTCCGACAGGCTCCTGCACAAAGCGGAAAGCATCTGTGCGGTAGGGTCGGCTGATTTGTCCACACCGCTGTCTGACTGCTCTGCGGCTTTTTGCTGTTCCATCATGCCGATACAAAGCCGGTCAATCTGAGGATACGTTTTTTTTGCTTTGCGATAGCTTCTGTTCAGCAGCCCTTTCAGAATTCTTGCGGCAAGTCTTTTGAAAAAACCGCCGTCTTCTATGTTATCTATCAGCTTATAACGGGTCATGATGACGGACACCGCTCCTGCCAACTGAAAACTGTCGCCGCTGCCACTGCAGAATTTGCATTTTTTCAGCGGATTGACAACACATCTCCCGTTATATACACGGCAGCCTTCGTCCTTCAGCGACAGTGACAGCATTGCCAGTACAGTGCAGTCATAGCTCAGGGTCAGCCTTGCCGCTATGCCGTACTCTTTTCCCATCGTTTTGCACAAACCGCAGTAGACGCTCTTGTATAATTCATATTCTCTTAGTTTCAGCTCGTCCTTCTCGGGTCGGATATATCCGAACATCTCATCACCTGCCAATGCAATCCGTCATATCAACACTTTTTTCTGTCGTCTTATCCTCTCAGCACCCTTTTCAGATACTGTCCTGTATAAGACCCGGGACATTCTGCCACTTCTTCAGGCGTTCCTGTGGCAATCACCGTTCCGCCGCCGTCTCCGCCTTCCGGCCCGAGGTCGATAATATAATCCGCCGTCTTGATCAGGTCCAGATTATGCTCGATAACCACCACCGTATTGCCGCCGTCGGCAAATTTCTGCAATACTTCTATCAGCCTGTGTACATCTGCAATATGCAGTCCTGTAGTCGGCTCATCCAGAATGTAAATCGTTTTGCCGGTAGAGCGTCTTGACAGCTCTGTTGCCAGCTTGATTCTCTGTGCCTCACCGCCCGAAAGCGTTGTAGACGGCTGACCGATCTTGATATATCCCAGTCCTACGTCATACAGCGTCCGCAGCTTGTTATAAATGCGGCTATGATTGGCAAAGAATTCACAGCCTTCTTCTACTGTCATCTCCAGGACATCATATATCGACTTGCCCTTATACTTAACCTCCAGCGTCTCACGGTTATACCGCTTTCCGCCGCAAACATCACACGGTACATATACGTCAGGCAGAAAATGCATCTCAATTTTTATAATGCCGTCTCCCTGACACGCTTCACACCTTCCGCCTTTGACGTTGAAAGAAAATCTTCCCGAACCAAAGCCGTGTTTTTTAGCTTCATTCGTCTGAGCAAACAGTTCTCGGATATCAGTAAACACGCCCGTGTAAGTAGCCGGATTGGAACGAGGCGTTCTGCCGATCGGCGACTGGTTGATATCAATGACCTTATCCAGATGCTCGATGCCCGTGATTTTTTTACAGTTGACAGGCAGCGGTCTGGCGCCGTTCAGATCACTCGCCAGCTTCTTGTACAGTATTTCGTTGACAAGCGATGACTTTCCCGATCCTGAAACACCCGTTACACAGATGAACTTGCCCAGCGGAAAGCTTACGTCAATCTTTTTCAGGTTATTCTGATATGCCCCGTATACCTTCAGTTCCTGTCCGTTTCCCTTTCTTCTTGTTTCCGGTACGGGAATTGTCAGTCTGCGGCTGAGATACTTTCCTGTCAGAGAACGCTCGCAGGACTTGATCGCTTCTATATCGCCTGCACAAACCAACTCTCCGCCGTGGATACCTGCGCCGGGACCGATATCTATAATATAATCCGCCGCTTTCATGGTGTCTTCATCATGCTCGACGACAATGACCGTATTGCCCAGATCACGCAGATTTTTCAGCGTGGCTATCAGCTTGTCATTATCCCGCTGATGCAGTCCGATACTCGGCTCGTCCAGAATATACAGTACCCCCGAAAGCGCCGACCCGATCTGTGTTGCCAGCCGGATTCGCTGACTTTCACCGCCGGACAAGGTTCCGGCTGACCGTGACAGGGTCAGATATGACAGTCCTACACTATTGAGAAAGTTCAGGCGGCTGTCGATCTCTTTCGTGATGGCAGAGGCAATCATCATCTCTCTGTCACTGAGTTTGGCTTTTTGGGAAAATGCCAGCGCCTGTTCTACCGACATATCACAGTATTCACTGATGTTCAGTCCACCCACCGTTACGGATAGGCTTTCCGGAGAAAGCCGTCTGCCTTTGCAGGCGTCACACGGTACGGCTGACATATAGCTTTCTATCTCCGCCTTGACCCAACTGCTTTGGGTTTCACGGAATCTTCTTTCCAGATTGTTAATAATACCTTCAAATTCTGTCTGATAGGTTCCCGAACCGTATTCATTTTTTCGGTGGAGCGTTATTTTCTCACCCTTTGTGCCATACAACAGTATATCCACAATCTCTTTCGGCAGGTCCCTGACAGGCGTGTCCAGTGAAAAATGATACTGTCTTGACAGCGCCTCAAAATACATAGTGGCAATCGTACTGCCCTCCATCGCCCAGCCGCTGCCTTTGATCGCTCCCTGACGCACGGATTTTGTGGCGTCCGGTATGATCCGGTTGATGTCGATCTGCATGAATACACCCAGTCCCGTGCATTTTTTGCACGCTCCAAACGGATTGTTGAACGAAAACATTCTCGGACTCAGTTCATCTATGCTCACTCCGTGCTCCGGACACGCATAATTCTGTGAAAAGAGAATATCTTCCCCTTCTCCTACCGCTGCCAGCACCAGTCCTCCGGAAAGCTTTGAGGCTACTTCAACAGAATCTGCCAGTCTGGAGCGAATTTCCGGTCTGATGACCAGTCTGTCTACGACAATCTCAATATTATGCTTTTTGTTTTTCTCCGGCTTGATCTTTTCGGACAGATCGTAGATGATGCCGTCTACTCTCACACGCACAAAGCCGCTTTTGGCTGCTGATTCAAATTCCTTTTGATGCTCGCCCTTTTTTGCCCGAACAACCGGCGCCATTACCTGTATTTTGGATCCTTCCGGCAGTTCCAGAATCTTATCGACGATCTGATCTACCGTTTGCTGACGAATCTCTCTTCCGCAGACCGGACAATGGGGTATGCCGATTCTGGCATACATCAGTCTGAGATAATCA
Source organism: Acutalibacteraceae bacterium (assembly GCA_045221175.1). GTDB lineage: Bacteria > Bacillota > Clostridia > Oscillospirales > Acutalibacteraceae > UBA1213. The sequence continues at coordinate 9,576 of JBGUWM010000065.1, forward strand.
TAGATTTCCGTAACCGTCCCCACCGTTGACCGGGGATTCTTGGAAGTTGTCTTCTGATCTATCGAGATGGCAGGCGACAGTCCGTCTATACTGTCAACATCGGGCTTGTCCATCTGCCCCAGAAACATTCTTGCGTAGGACGACAGTGATTCCACGTATCTCCTTTGTCCCTCGGCATACAGCGTATCAAACGCCAGTGAAGACTTTCCGGAACCGGACAAGCCTGTGACAACTACCAGCTCATCTTTCGGAATCTCTACGTCAATATTCTTCAGATTGTGTTCTCTTGCACCCTTGACCTTTATTTTTTTGAACGCCATATTCTACCTGCTTTCTTAATCAAAAAAACCCGGGGAATGTTCCATCTCCCGAGTTTTTCTCCGGCAGGCTGACTCCTCCTGCTCACGCAAGCTTTGCTTTACAGTTGTCGTCAGCCATGCCGCCTGTTCTATGACTATTATTCGGTTTCCTGCGATTCTACGCTTTCTTCGTTGGATGCCTTTTCAACAGTGTCTTCGGCTTCTTCTCCGTCAGATTCGCTGTCTTCGGGAATCGCCTTGCCCTCCATAGCCATTGCAAACTGTTCGCCTGTCATCTTTTCATGCTCAAACAGGAACTTTGCAACGGTATGCAGCTCTGCAATATGCTCACGAAGAATCTTCTCGGTTTTTTCATAGCCTTCGGTGATATATTCTTTCACCTCAGCGTCAATTTTAGCGGCAGTTTCTTCAGAATAGGTCTTGTTGTGACCAAATTCTTTGCCCAAAAATACCTCTCCGTCGGAAGAACCGTATGTGATCGGACCCAGTTTTTCACTCATGCCGTATTTGGTAATCATGGAGAATACCAGATTCGTAGCTCTCTCAATATCATTGGACGCTCCGGTGGAAATATCGTCCAGAATAACTGCCTCGGCTACACGACCGCCCAGCAGTACAACTATCTCTTCCAGCATTTCTTTTCTGGAACGATAAGACTTGTCCTCTGACGGCAGTGACATGGTAAAGCCTCCTGCCATTCCTCTGGGAATGATAGAAATCTGATGAACGGGATCCTGCGTCGGGCAATAATAGGTTGCAACCGCATGACCTGCTTCGTGGTATGCCGTCAGCTTCTTCTCTTTATCCGACATCACTCTGGATTTTTTCTCTGTACCGACCACTACCTTGATGGTCGCTTCTTCTACTTCCTTCATGGTGATGGCTTTCTGATCCTTACGGGCTGCCAGCAGCGCCGCTTCGTTCAGCAGATTCTCCAGGTCTGCGCCCGTAAAGCCTGCTGTGGACTTCGCAATCGTTCTCAGCTCTACGTCGGGCGCCATCGGCTTGCCTTTTGCATGTACCTTCAGAATCTCTTCTCTGCCTTTGATATCCGGTCTGCCGACAATGACCTGCCGGTCAAATCTGCCCGGACGCATCAGTGCCGGATCCAGAATATCAGGACGGTTGGTAGCTGCGATCATGATAACGCCTTCATTGGCACCGAAGCCGTCCATCTCTACCAGCAACTGGTTCAGCGTCTGCTCACGCTCGTCATGCCCGCCGCCCAGTCCTGCGCCTCTCTGACGGCCTACTGCGTCGATTTCGTCGATAAAAATGATGCATGGTGAGTTTTTCTTTGCCTGTTCAAACAAATCTCTGACACGGGACGCACCTACACCGACAAACATCTCTACAAAGTCGGAACCGGAAATGGAAAAGAACGGTACGCCCGCTTCACCTGCAACAGCTCTGGCAAGCAGCGTTTTACCTGTTCCGGGAGGGCCTACCAATAATACGCCCTTCGGTATTCTTGCACCCAGTTCATTATACTTTTTGGGATCCTTCAAAAACTCTACGATTTCCTTGAGTTCTTCCTTTTCCTCGTCCGCACCTGCAACATCAGCAAAGGTCGTCTTTCGTTTTTCGTCAGTCATATTCTTGATCTTCGCCTTGCCGAAGCCCATTTGCTTTCCGGCATCACCAAGACCGCCTGACAAACGACGCATAAAGAATATCCACACAATTGCCAACAGACCGATCAGTACAAGGTTGGGCAAAAAGCTGATCCACCACGAATTATCCGTTGCCTTCTTCCAGTCGTACTTCATGGGAGTTTCTTTATGGCTTTTGTTGTATTCTTCTACATATTCATCTACAGAATCAATGAACAGCCCGACATTGGCAACATAGGTTTTAATCTCTGTTTTGCCTTTATACTTTGTGTTCAGTTTCATATTCAGTTCGCCCGAACCAAAATCCAGTGTGTATTCCTCAACATTCTGCTTCTGGAAAAGATAGACAATATCCGACGTGGGATACTCTTCCTTTGGCTGCAGCGCAAAGATCATAGCAATGATAATGATAAGAATAATGGGGATTCCGAGATAAATCAGAAGATTGCGTACGGTTTTCTTGTTTTCCAAGTGGTTGTCACTCCTTTTGTAATGAGCCGTTTTTTGCTGTCATTATGAATAGATTTCGGAACGGAGTACGCCAACGTAAGGCAGGTTGCGGTAATGTTCACTGTAATCAAGACCGTAGCCTACAATAAACAGATCTTCAATCGTTTTGCCTGCATAGTCGGGTGTAATGTCCTTTTTTCTTCTGGACGGCTTGTCAAACAGCGTACAGATTTTAACAGATGCCGCACCTTTTTGCAAAAGATGCTCTTTGATAAATGAAAGGGTATTGCCTGTGTCGAGGATATCTTCAACCAGAAGCACGTCTCTGCCGATAGGATTGCAGGAGATATCCTTTGTGATGGTAACTTTTCCGGAAGATACGGAACTGTTGCCATAGCTGGAAGCTGCGATAAAGTCAAGCTGACATTCATCAAGCGTCAGCTTTCTCAGCAGGTCAGCCAGAAACATAATGCTGCCCTTGAGTACGCCGACTACCACCAGCTCTCTGCCTGCATAATCCCGGTTGATTCTTTCTGCAATTTCATCGACCGTTTTTGCAATCTCGTCTTCGTTCATAAGTTCCTCGAATAAATCTTTATGAAGCATTTTACAACATCCTTTCTTTTTTATCTTCCTGCGCCGTTTCGATAGTTATTACCAGCACTTTTTTTGTTTTTTCCGTTACACGGCATTCACGGCACACACCTGTTCCTTCAATCCACAGTATCCGGTTTTCGTCGGCAAGCAAAAGGATACTGTCCCTTTGCTCTGTCGGCACCTTCATCTCATTGAACAGCTTTCTGACGGGTTTTGTCAGCCCTCTGGGATACATGGAAAAGCTGTCACCGCTTTTGCGATAGCGAAAACAACTTGTTAATGGTATTGTACCATAATCAAGGGAATTAGCAAGTAAAAAATCCCCTTTTTTCACACCGTTGTGATATTCGTCAATTTTCAAAAGTCGAAATCGCAATATCTTGTCGTCTATGCACAATAGCTTTGAAAAATCTGCTATATAGACGTCTTCCGAACGATGCTGCTTCGGTCTACAGATGCGGAATATTCCCTGCTTCATTACAGCTTTTACGCCTCTGCCTATTTCTGCTGCACCACCATTATACACAATTTTTTGCATAAGTTCAATATGCTTTGCCTCGGGAATCAATGCAAATTCTCTGCACAATTTTCTGGCAGCCGCTGCAAACACCGCTTCAGGAAGCTCCGCCATCGTTTTGGCATCATATCCTCCCCTGACGGAAGCTTTTTTAAGCGCTTCTGCGGCTGCGTCATTCAGAAATTCCTCTGTCAGACGCATTCTTTCGGAAAAATCATACAGCGACGCTTCCACCCTTGGATTGATCTGCCGCAAAACAGGCATTACATCTAATCTGAGACGGTTTCGGCTGTAATCTCTTGTCAGATTGCTGCTGTCCGTAACATACCGCAGCTCATGGCGGCGGCAGTAATCCTCGATTTCACTTCTGTCCGCTGCTATCAGCGGCCGCACAATATTATCCCTGACAGGCGGTATGCCGCATATCCCCGAAAGACCGCTGCCTCTGGTCAGGTTGAACAATATCGTTTCGGCGTTATCCGAGGCTGTGTGGGCTGTGGCAATCTTTGCCTGCAGCGCCTTCGCTTTTTCGGCAAAAAATGCATAGCGTATCTCTCTGCCGCACTGCTCTGTGCCGATTTTTCGCTTTTTGGCTTCTTCTGCCACGTTGCAGCGCAGTACAAACAGTTCAATCTCCAGCTCTTTGCATAACCTGCGGCAGAACGCTTCATCACTGTCGGCTTCTTTGCCACGCAGCCCGTGGTTGACATGACAGGCGTAGAGCCTGAGCTGCATTGTATCTTTCATACCGCAGAGTATATGCAGCAGCGTTACCGAATCGGCACCGCCCGACAGCCCTACCAGTACGCCGTCACCGGCAGACAGCATATTGTATTTTTGTATGGTCTGCTGTACCTTACTGTCCATTCTCCTGCACCACACCTGTAAAACGCATGAACTCGCCCTGCCAGTGCAGCGGTACGGAACGGGTTTCGCCGTGTCTGTTCTTGGCGACGATACATTCTCCGCTGTTTTTGTCGGCGTCTTCCTTTGCGCCTTCTGTATTTTTATAATAATCCTCACGGTACAGGAACAGCACAATATCGGCGTCCTGCTCGATTGAACCTGAATCTCTCAGGTCCGAAAGCTGCGGCTTATGCTCAGAGCGCTGTTCACTGGCACGGGATAGCTGCGACAGCGTGATGACCGGTACGTTGAATTCCTTGGCAAGAATTTTCAGGTTTCGGGTAATTTCTGAAATCTCCTGCACACGGTTGTCTATCCTTCTTGAAGCGGACATCAACTGCAGATAGTCAATTACGATCAGATCGACACCCTTCAGTCTGCGAAGCTTTGCTTTGATCTCAGGCACCGTAATGCCCGGCGTATCGTCCATATACAGCTCTGTTCTGCTCAGAACGTCACCGGCTTCGATCAGTCTTACCCATTCTTCCTGCGACAGCTTGCCTGTTCTCAGCGTAGTACCGGAAATCAGCGCTTCCATCGACAACAAACGGGACGCTAACTGTTCCTTGGTCATTTCCAGCGAGAAAAATGCTACCCTGCGCTTTACCTTACAAGCAACGTATTTCGCTATGTTCAGCGCAAAACTGGTCTTTCCCATACCGGGTCGTGCCGCCAGCAAAATCAGATCGGAACGGTTCAGTCCCGTGATGACATTGTCCAGCATTCCGATTCCTGTGGGGATTCCCTTGTACAGCTCGGCTTCATCGGAATTGAGCAGATCCAGACGGTCAAAGGTTTCCAGCACGACATCACTCAGGCGCTGGAGTCCCTTGCTGCCCTTGTCGTCACGAATGTCATAAATCCGCTGTTCTGCCGCATCAATCAGCTTGCCGATCTCTCCTTCCGGATTTTCGGCGCTGTCGATAATGGCTCTGGCGGAAACAATAAGCTTTCTGAGCTGGTAATTATCCCGTACAATCCGGGCATATTCCTGCACACGGTGTATTTTTGGCACGAACTGCGCCAACTGCATCAGATAGTTCTTGGTTTCCCCTTCGGAAAATCCCGGCTTTGTTTTCAGTTTTTCCAGAACAGTAACATAATCCACCGGCTGGTTCAGTGTAAAGAGTTCCAGCATGATGCCGTATATCGCCTTATGGGTTGCAAGATGAAAATATTCCCCCGAAGGGAGCAACTCCATGACGTCTACCAGACAGTCTGCGTCCAGCAGTATGGCTCCCAGTACAGATTGCTCGGCTTCTGCGCTGAAGGGCATTGCCATGCCGTCGGTTATGGTCTTGATTTCTTGTTCTTCACTCATCTTAATCCCCCTTACGGGTCTTTATGCTGTCAATCTAAAAAGCAAAAATTCGGAATTCCCCCGAACTCCGAACTCTGCCTGTCATCATAAGCTGCCGTCAATGCCGTCCGGCTGCCAACAGCTTTTGTCATCAGGTTTGCTTACTGCGCTTCTTTTACCATGATCTTTACATGAGCGGATATCCCTGTATACAGCTTGACTTCACACTGATAGGTTCCGAACGCCTTAATGTCGGACTCCAGTACGATCTTTCTCTTGTCGATATCAAGCTGATACTTCTTTTTCAGCTCTGCTGCAATCTCTTTGCTCGTCACAGATCCGAAAAGTCTGCCCCCCTGCCCGGCTTTCGCCGTCATTTCAATAACCTTGCCCTCCAAAAGCGCTGCATTTGCCTTTGCCTGAGCAGTATCCACATCAATTTTATGCTGTCTGGACTGCTCCGCATTTTTAAGTTCATTCATTGCCTGTGCGTCCGCTTCTCTTGCCAGCTTTCTCGGCATCAGGAAATTTCTGGCATATCCGTCGGATACGTTGACAAGCTCACCCTTTTTTCCTGTTCCTTTGACATCTTGTAATAAAATGACCTTCATATTCTTTCCTCTTTTCTTTCAGTTTTTTTCTTTTATCGTTACCCTTCTTGATATCATAAGTTAATGTTCGCCGATTCATCATTTTTTCAGCCGTCTCACACAGCTACGCCGCCTTCTGCCGCTTCACGGAAATGCAGCGGCGGTCAAACCCTCAGACACGAACAAGACAATTTGTCAACCGTTCTCTTCTTTACTGACATCAAGCTCGCTGATGATGGACACCAGCCGCTCTCTTGCTTCGGCAATCCCTGTATTTTCCAACTGGCAGGCTGCCATCGTCTGATGTCCGCCGCCGCCCAACTGCTCCATAATTACCTGTACATTCAGGTCTCCCAGCGAACGGGCGGAAATATTCACGGTTTTTCCGGTTTTATACATTACAAAGGACGCCTTGACATTCTCTATGCCCAGCAGCTCGTCCGCAGCCTGTGCCGATGCAATCCGTATGTCCGGAATGTCTTCGTCCGCACTGGCAATGGCACAGTAATTGAAAATCTCCGCCTCGCTGACCAGCTTGTATTTCACCTTGTATGTATCTATAGAATTGGAAAACAGCCTCTTCACTTCTACGGTATCCGCGCCGTTGCTGCGCAGATATGCCGCCGCTTCAAAAGTGCGTACACCTGTGCGGAGTACAAAATTCTTGGTGTCAAGCATAATGCCCGAAAGCAGTGCTTCACTCTCCAACCGGCTCAGGGAATCATGCCCCAGATACTGTACCAGCTCCGCAACCATTTCCGACGCAGACGATGCTGACGGCTCGTGATAAAATACCAATGCTTTATCAATATGATTGACCATCATGCGGTGATGATCAATGACTACTACACGATCGCATTTTTCATACAATGCCTTCGACTCCAGAAAATTCGGAGAATGCGTATCTACAATAATCAGCAGTGAATGCTCGTCCAGCAAATCCAGCGCTTCGTCCTCTGTTTTGAAAATACTGTCAAAGCCGGCTTTTTCAAAACTGGTCACCAACGACTTGGCAAGCGTCTGCTGACGGTTGATCAGAATATACGCATTTTTGTGCAGCCCCTTGACCACGGCGCTCCACATACCGATGCATGAGCCGACAGCGTCAAGATCGGAAAAACGGTGTCCCATGATAATGACGTTGCTGCTGTTGTTGATATGATTGGTCAGCGTTGCAGCGATGACACGGGTACGAACCTTGTCACGCTTTTCAATACCCTTGGATACACCGCCAAAGAATTTGTAGGAATCGGCTTTCTTGATGGCGACCTGATCGCCTCCACGCCCCAGCGCCATATCCAGTGCCTGTCTTGCCCACTGCTCGTTTTCCTTGAACGACTTGCCGCCGTGTCCGATACCGACAGATACCGTGGCATTCAGCCTGTCGTGTATGCGGATCTGACGGATATCGTCCAGTATGCGGAATTTTTCTTCCACAAACCGCTTGATGTCACGCTCTTCCATTACCACAACATATCTGCCGCCGCTGATCTTTTTGTAAAAACCTTTGGTGGCTCCGATCCACTTCACAATAGCCTGCTCCACTGCAACGGTTACCTGAATGGCTTCGCTGTTATCCGTTTCCCGTTCAAGCTCGTCCTTGTTGTCAAACGCTACAATGCCCACAACCGGTCTGGATTCCAAATATTCGTCCGAATTGGTCTTATACACGTTATCGTCGATAAAATAGACTACCGAACCGTATTCATGCTTTATGCCAAAGGCTATATACCACTTGTCTTTATAGCGGGTATCCGTGCCGTTTTTATCAAACACTGCTTCCGCTTCCGACGTCAGATACTTTTTGATGTTATCTCCCAGCGGATCTTCTTTTCCGCATACATTTTCCGTAAAAAGACTGTTGGCTGCCACTATCTCATCGTACGGCCCGAGAATGACCGCAGGAATGCGGATATCGTCTATGGTCCTTGCTTCGTCCTTGAAAATCCGTTTTGAGGCGCTGGTCAGAACGCCGGAAATGTACCGCTTCAGGTTGATTACACTCAGAATCACCAGCAACGTAGCCAGTAACGCCAGAACCAGCTCTGCCGCAAAGACGATCCAACTGAAACGGATCGAAATAAATGCCATGGCATACATCACTACGGCAAATACGATAAAAATCGGCATCACAAAGTTTTTATGCTCTTTTTTTCTCACGCTGTTTCACCACCGTATGAGAAGACACCCCTTCTGCCGCTGTATTGTCATACTTCCATGATAATCGGAAGGATCATGGGACTTCTTCTCGTCTTATCGTACAAGAGTTTGGACAGCTCGTCCTTGATTGTATTCTTGATGACACCCCACTCGTGAACGCCTTGTTCCGTACAATCCTCAAGGGTGTTGATCACAACTCTTCTGGCGCCCTCCATCAGTGGCTCGTTCTCTCGTACATATACAAATCCTCTGGACACAATATCCGGACCTGCCACAATATGACCATCTTCACTGTCCAGCGTCACAACAACCACAATCAGACCGTCTTCTCCGAGATGCTTTCTGTCACGCAGAACAATACTGCCTACGTCGCCGACACCCAGACCGTCTACCAGCACCTTTCCTGCCGGTACGCTGGGAAGCTGCTTCATATAGTCCTTGTTAATCTCTACTACAGAGCCGATGTCTCCGATAAAGATATCAGACCGGTTCATACCCATCTCCATGGCAAGCTGTCCGTGCTTGATCAGGTGCTTTTGCTCGCCGTGTACCGGTATAAAATACTTCGGCTTTGTCAGACCATGCATAATTTTCAGTTCTTCCTGACAAGCATGTCCTGATACGTGAACCTCATACATTGACTCATATACAACCTTGCAGCCGTGCTTCATCAGTTCGTTCACAACTGACCCTACTGCCTTTTCGTTGCCGGGGATCGGATTGGCGGATATAATAATGTAATCCTCCGGTCCGACTTCTACCTTTCTGTGGTCTGAATACGCCATTCTCGACAACGCAGACATCGTTTCACCCTGACTGCCTGTTGTAATCAGCACAATCTCTTCCTTTGCATATCGTCCCAGCATGTCTATATCAATAATCAGTCCCTCTGGTACATCAATATACCCCAGCTCGGAAGCAATGGTCATATTGTTGATCATGCTCCTGCCGGAAAATGCAACTTTTCTTCCGTATTTACGGGCGCAGTCAAGGATCTGCTGTATTCTGCCCAGATTGGATGCAAAGGTGGCAATAATAATCCGGCTTTTCTCCGCTTCCTTAAACAGCAGGTCAAAGGTGTGCGCTACCTTTTGTTCCGTCATGGTGTATCCGGGACGCTCTACGTTGGTAGACTCCGCCATCAGCGCCAGAACACCGCTTTTGCCCAGCTCTGCAAAACGGGCAAGGTCTATCATACCGCCGGTAGTCGGTGTACAGTCAATCTTGAAGTCTCCCGTGTGAACAATCGTTCCCGCAGGTGAATGTATCGCTATGGCTACCGAATCCGGTATCGAATGGTTGACATGGATAAACTCGATGGACATACAGCCCAGTTTGATGCGCTGACCGGGCAGAACCGTATGCAGCTTGGCTTTTCCCGTTAGATTATGCTCCCGCAGTTTGCTTTCCACCAGTCCGAGGGTAAGCGGCGTTCCGTAAATCGGCAGATTCACTCTTCTGAGCAGATACGGCAGTGAACCGATATGATCTTCGTGGCCGTGCGTCAGCACAACTCCCTTGATTTTATCCTTGTTGCGCTCGATATAAGTGAAATCCGGAATGACAAGATCCACACCCAGCATATCCCCGTCAGGAAACGCCATACCGCAGTCAAGCAAAAACATATCGTTATCACATTCAAACAAGGTGATGTTTTTACCGATCTCATTCAGTCCGCCTAAAAATGTAACCTTCACAGAATGTTCCGCAGGATTGTTGTAATGTCTTTTTGTCTGATAGCCGTTCTGTCTCATCGTTCCCGTTCGTTTCATCTGCTCCGGCGCTGCTGTTTTTCTTGCGGCAGCTTCACCGGAAGCTGCTCTTCCTGCCGCTTTGGTAACGGCTTTTTCCGCTGCACCTGCTGCGGCGGCTGCAGAAAGCCTTCTGCTCCCTGTCCGACCCGATGTGCTTTTTAAATGCGCTGCTCTTCCGCTCCCCGAAACTCCTGAGCCTGTAACACTCTTTTTTTCGGCAGCAGACGCATTCTTTCTTTTTAATTCTGATAACACGCTGAATGTACCTCCATTTTTTATTTTTTGTTAAGCATTTGTATAGAAGAATGATCATTATAACTTTTTTTCTAATTGATTCATTTGTTTCCGAACACAGCTATATATTCTATATTATAGTCTGTATTCCATCTTCTGTCAAGCAAATACTTTGCGTCCCTTACTCCGCAAACGCATTACTTTGCGTTCTTCATTCACACTCTGTTTTCCCTTCCTCTTCGTTTTTCCTTGTCCGGTGCGTGTATTGCCGCTTCATGCACAGCTTCAGTTGTGTGCGGAATATGCGTTACCCGCCTTTTTACACGTCTGTTAATTATATAGCTGCACAACCAAACAAATTTATGCTGCAAAACCTCCGTTTCTGTAACAGAAACCCTGTTTTCTGCTGCATTTATTCCACAAAGGTAAAGTAAAGAAAAGTAAATAAAAACAAAGAAAAATAAAAAAATTGAAAGTAAAGTGAATCGTTTCTGCGTTCCGTTCTTCTCATGATACTCTTACTGAACAATACCGCTCAACGCCGGACACACCCAACAGCGATCACTATGATGATATCTGATCTTTTTACGATGGACAAACACACGATTACCGTGTATAATATTGTTCAGATCATTTACCGAAAGGACGAGACTCATGTTCAGAAATATGGCAAGAAAAAAACAGGCGCTCACAACCGAAGAATGCATTCAGATTCTGAAAACCCAGAAAAGAGGCGTTCTCTCTGTCATCGGCGACGACGGCTATCCCTACGGTCTGCCGATTAACCATTATTACTGTGAATCCGACGGAAAACTGTATTTTCACAGCGGCAGCTCGGGACATAAAATTGACGCCATCAGGAACTGCGACAAAATTTCCTTCTGCGTCTATGACAGTGGCTATCGGAAAGATAATCAGTGGGCGCTGAATATCAAAAGCGTTATCGTTTTCGGCAGGGCAGAAATCGTTGAGGATCATCAAAAGGCACTGGACATCTGCCGTGACCTGAGCTACAACTTCACTCACGATGAAGACTACATTCAGAAAGAAATCGCTTCTGCAGGTGCAAGGGTACTGGTTTTCTCGCTGAACCCGGAGCATATCAGCGGCAAATTAGTGAATGAATCGTAAGGCTGTCTTTCTTGGTGCTGTTGATTACCCTGTTGTTCTTACCTTTCATAATGGCAATTACTTACAATCGAGATAAAGGAGATTTATATGAAGCATATCGAACTGTTTACAGACGGCGCTTGCAGCGGTAATCCCGGTCCCGGCGGCTGGGGTGCGATTCTGCGCTATAAAGATGAGGAAAAAGAGTTATCCGGCGGCGAAGCACAAACCACCAACAACCGCATGGAGCTGATGGCCGTTATTGAAGGTCTTAAAGCACTCAAAGAGCCTTGTGAGGTTCACCTCACCTCGGATTCTCAGTATGTCTGCAACGCCATTACAAAAGGCTGGGCTAAAAACTGGCAGCGCAATCATTGGATAAAAAGCGACAAAACAAAAGCGAAAAACCCGGAACTTTGGGAAGAACTTCTCTCTCTTCTGGATATCCATCAGGTTTCTGTCACTTGGGTGCGTGGTCACAACGGTCACCCGGAAAATGAACGCTGCGACGCACTTGCCGTTATGCAGCGCAATCGCTTCTCATGAATTCGATCAGACTGCATAAAGATTCGAAAAAGTGCTGAAAAAGAATCAAAAAAGCCGAAAAGTCCCTTTGATGCGGTTTCCCCGTATCATGAGGGCTCTTTTTGTTCCTGATAACTGTTATTCTCACTTGTAACGATTCTGTCAATCAGAAGCCGCCCTTCAGCTTTTATTACAGCTTAAATTACCTATGCTTGAATCTCTGCGATGCTTTTTCGCTTCGCAACTCTTTTGTGCATTCCTATTTGATGCGTCGACTCTGTCAGCAAGCCTGTATACTCCTTCTCAGTTATATTTCTTTACATTACAAGCGGCAGAAAATCCTCTGCCGGCTTGTTTTGCATCTCTGTCGGCATGGTTAAGCAATGCGCCGCTGTTTTCTGATGATCATTCTTTCCACTTCACCGATACAAACTCCGTTATTCAGCTTATAACCAATCACCGATGTCCCCCGGGTCTCGCCTGCCGGGTGCGTGACCGGTGCGTGACCGCACAGGACGAGTCCGCTGACGTTCGCTAACGCTCACTCACTTAAAACAAATTTGTCACCTCAGTTCCGCAGGTGTCCGGCACGGGCAGCGACACTCAGTCGCTGCTATTCACGCACACCGC
>JBGUWM010000066.1:0-12218 GCA_045221175.1 Acutalibacteraceae bacterium
AACCGCTCCACGCGCTCGTTTTCTTCCTTACCGAAGTTTTCGGCTATAAAATTTTTATTGTACATTTTGTTATACCGATCGAAGGTATATTCAACATCCGAACGCCTGCTCTTCTTCACAATTTCGCCGCTGTGGTTGTGGTAAAGAAAATCATAATAAATCGTAAAGAAAGCGGCGATCTCGCGGTCAAGGCTGTTATCAAGGAAATGCAGTAGATAGCAGTCGAGGTTATTAACAACAGCGTTGGGCTTTGTCAGCTGTCCGATCTGCGTTTCACCGTCATAAAAGGAGACGACCTCTTTCTTGCCGGCTCCCTTTAGATAACAGGCTATCAGCCTTCCGCGCCATTCCATCACATACTTGGTTTTCGCTATGCCGGTCTGCTCAAAGTAAAAGCGTCCGACGATCTGGTTCTCTGTGTTGAGCACGGAATAGCGGCACACCTGCTTTGCGCCCTTAAACAGCCAACTCATCGGAACAGCTGACGCGGCAAGGTTTTCGACCGCGTTATAGTCGGTATACAATATCGGGCGATTCGTAGCGTCCATTAGCGTAAGCCTGCGGAAAACGTCTCCGCCTATCGGTATCCCGGGATTATAGAACGGAGCCGTGCCACTGAACAGAAGCTGTCCATTTTCAAGAATTTCAAATTGATTTCTGCCGTTCGCGGCAATTTGATTGATTTGAAGTATCATATTTGCCTCACATTCTCAAATGATGATATTTTTGAATATTGATTTAGCAACTTTTATTATATCATTAAACCGCAATTTTGACAACAGGAAACCGCCAAGCGATAGTGCCTGACGGTTGGAGTTGAAATGATATGTTATCTTGTCGCGTAGTGTGGGGGATATGTTTAGACGCATACAGAAGAAAAGGAATTGTCAGAAACCTTTTGATTAATCTTGGTAAATCGCTTACCCAAATCGAACAAAAAGCCTGTTTTCAGGAATATAACTCGCGCTTTCCATTGTGGCGATACTCGATTTTTTTGTGATACCTATAAATCAAATCAGCACCCTATATCGACTTATCCCATAACTGGTCTCTGAACGTTCTATTATGTTTTCGGGAAGCAGCTTCAACCACTTGCGCCCGAAGGCGGTCGTGCCGAAATATGCGTCAAAGTTTGTAACAGGCTGCACAACCCAATCGGAATCTTCTTGCTTATTGGCGAAGTAGTATTTGACCAAAGTCGGCAGGACGGTATCGGGAACGCCCTTCGGTGTTGCTTCTGACAGCATATCCGTCATTTTCTGTGAAAGCTCATAGTCCTTGTTTTTCAATTCGCCCTGTTCCAGAGCGTCGGCGAGAATATCATCGAATCGGACGATCCAAGCTCCTTTTGTATTGACCGAGAATAACGGCACCTGATACTGCATAAGTTTTTTTCGCCACTCGGTTTGAAAACCTTTTCTGAGCGCTTCGCAGTTTTTAACGGCGGCTTTTGATACTTTATCAGGATTCTTTAATACAAACTTTTCTATATTACGGACGTGTCGGTAAAACCATCCTGCGCCCTTATCATCAACTAAGTCAGGAAAATCAGCGTGCAATACTCTGTAATCCGTTTCGCTCTGCCCGGTCTTTTTAGGCTGGGTGTTTTTTCTTGTCGGAACGCTGCACCAAGCGCAAAGAGCTTTGCGTGCGCGGTCTAAATCTGCGATGCCGTTTTGAAACATATATCCGCGCGCAATAATAGTCAGCACTCGTGTCAGTCCGTTGAATTTCAGAAGCATATCATAGGTGAATCTGCCGAGATAAGCAGCATCAAATTTATTATCCGCTTTGTATGTGATTTTTCCGATGTAGGCTTCAAATTCTTCTAATTCATTCAGCATAATTTTATCCCTTAACAATATATTCTTTGAGGTAGGTAAATAAGGTATGTATTGCAAAATTCCGCTTTCCGAGGGCGATCGCACATTTCAGCGCGTCATCACCGTTGATTTTGCCGCGCATATATGCAATGACTTCTGTTTTTACGATTTGCTCATAATCCAAACCGGGATTACTCGTATATCTGCTCATAATATTACGCATCAATTCGCTGTCAGTTTTTCTGCTGACAGCGTTTTTCTTTTGCAGATCAAACCGATTTTTATCATCATAATCACAGATAATGTCGCCGAGAATACGATAACCGTTGAAGCGGAAATCAGCGAAAAATTCCGTGTAATCGTACTTATAGAACGGAATAACATCCATAACAAAATTGATTCTGTCCTCATATTTCATCAAGTGCCATTGTTTTTCAGTCAGATCACGGCGAATAGCCGCTATCTTATCCGCATCATATCCATCAAAAATACCGTACAGCTCATCGGCGGTATATTGATTCTCCTGACTGCGTGCAAACAATATCCGTTCAATATCACTCCTACGCTGCATTTCCTTCGGCTGTATTCTGCTGATTTGAATGCGCCGCAGGGCTTCTTCGTAGTCGGCAATAACGGTTTTCATAAACTCCAGATGAAGCGGATTCAGCTTTTTCTGCCAATTCTTTTTCTTTGCGAAATTGAACAGCTCCGCGTCCGTAACGGGCTTCAGTTGCAGCTTCGGCGTGTACAGCTCCAGCATTCGTGCGAAGTACGGCAGCTTTTCCACATTAGCGCTGATACTGTCCCAATCAATCGAAGCAAAGTATTTATCAAGCTTTTGCTTCAAGGTAGGCTCATACCATTGCCTGTCCGTGTCGCTGTTGACAATGTTCTTGTATTTCAGAAAGCTGCTGCGGCTGACGATTTTTCGATTGAGGTATTCCGATAAATCAGGCTTTACACCGCTTTTGGCGGAATCTATCTCTAAGCCTGTAAGAATTTCGAGCGTTTCTGTTTCATCACGCATTTGCTGCTGTTCTTCTGCGGCAGTATTCTCATTGTACGCTACAATACTTCTGTCAAAAGCGGCATTGCAGATTTGACCGACCTTATTATTGAAGGTATCCCTGACAGCTTCAAAACGAGCGTGCCAATCGTTTGCGTCACGAATCATTGGAGGCGCTGACGGGATTTTCAGCACAGGGAGCATTTCGGAATAAAAATCATAAGCAAGCGGATTGTTGTAATTTCTCGCTACACAATCGTTCATCAGCGGATCGGCAATCGTTTTTATCATATCACCGTCAAAATCAGCTCCGCCGAGCCGCTCGGGAATCAAAGTCTCGGAATCTACCATAATGACGTAATTTAAGTGTGACAGATACTTTTCTCGGTAATAACCGATTTCTTCGGGAGGCTTTGCTATAGCTTCTTCGTTTCGAGCTATATGTGGATTGCGAAGAAGAACGTATTTATCATTGTCCGCATATCCCGCGCAGGGAGCGTAAAACTCTCCGAAGTGCAAACGCTCATACTCCAAGTCCATAATAGCCCTGACATTATCCTCGTCGGATGATTTGACAAGGTGCTTTATGAGTTTAATCAAATCTCCCGACAGATAACGGTTATCTCCCGCTATGAGCAAGGTACCTAAAGCGTAATTTTTCAATATCTGCTTTGCCTGCACATCAAGCTGTTTTGTAAAATACGGCTCGTTGATAAACTTCGGATTGCTCTTTAGTATCTCAGCCCATTTGAGATTGTGGCGCATACAATAAGCCAACCTAAAATCCTCGTTGGCAACGAAATCATAATAGCGCTGCTCCATTGTTTTTGTGATCCAAGCCCGATTGTCTTTTGCAGGACTGTCTGTCCATCCGAGCGGTAAATCCGCAGGACGGAATTCCTCGGATTTGATGGAAGCGGTCACAAGAAACTGATAGTTCATCTCCGTAAAGGATTCCGACTCTGTCTGACTGACCTCAGAAATATACAGTGCGTGGTCATACTTTTTACATCTCATAAGGTATTCCGACCAAGTTAAACCGTTCTCCGTCATCCAGCCAAATCCCTTGAACATACTTTTGGTCAGAATAATATCAACCTCGTTGATAGGGTGTATTTCACCCCAAATATCCTTTATCTCATAGGTGCCGAGCTCTGCGAGGAAGCGCTTAAAATCGACCTCGTGCAATACGCCCTTGATATACGGCATACGGATTTGAAACGAGGTGTGTCCTCTGCCCTTAAAAGATATCTCATCTATATAATTCGCATATTCATTTGAAATCAAGCCCTCGCCGTCAAACTCGGTTACGTCAACATCGGTTGTTCTTTCTAAGCGGCTGTATTTGCGAACGGCATTTTCTGTTCCGTCATCTTCTACGGTGATAACAGGAACGCTGTGAACGGTTGAAACAGGATTGTCTACAACCACAATTCGCTTACTGTTCCAGATAGACATATCCTCGACACGAACACCGTCCGTAAGCATCAAACCGTTATATGCATATAGCTTGGATAGCTGACACTTACCGATAGTCATATCCAGCATAATACGCTTGCAGACAGGCTCGTAAAAATCAGAACGGATAAATGAAAGGCGTGCATTTCGGCTCATACTTGCAGAACGTTCAAATGCCACATAGCCAAATTCTCCATATCCTAAATCTAAGGTGATTCCCTTAGGACGAAACATATCCTCGGCTTGCTTCTGCCAGTCAATATATTTCTTCTGCGTCGGCTTACGGTCAAATACGCGGGAGAAATCAATATATACCAATATATCGGATATGACCTTATCCCCGGCTAATTTTTCATCACGGTCAACAACCTTTAATATCTGATAAAACAAGGCGCAATCGTCCTGTGTTTCGGGTGCGGACGGTATAATGCATTTCTTTGTCGCTTCTTCATTTAGATAGTAGGTATAGTATCCGCTTGCGCTCTTTTCAGCATTACGCATAATTGCGCGTGCGGATAATACATTGATTCTGTATTTCGTCATAGGAGCGGCTCCTTTCGGAATGAATTATACCATATTCAAGGCATATTTACAAGCACTTTTCATTTAACGAATACTGCTCCCACACTTTTTGTGTAATGAGCGGTATATCTTATTGAAAAGGAGGCGATCCTATGCCCTTAAAGCTCACACCGCGCTTGGCAAAGCAGGTTAATAAAACGATCAGAACGACCTGCGCCAACTATGTAAACGGAAATTGTCTGCTGCTTGATGATGGCGACAGTCACCCTTGCATACAACTTCTCTCGATCAGGTGGCTCTACTGCAATTATCTGGAAAAGTATGTACTGCCTGCCGACAGGGAGCTATACGAAAAAATCGTCAAAAATAATCAAGAATAAAGGAGTTGTTATATTATGAAAAATTTTAAAGACAAAATTATTATCGGTATTGACCACGGCTACGGCAACATCAAAACCGCTAACCATTGTTTTCCGACGGGCATTACCGCCCACGACAGCGAGCCGCTGTTCACAAAGGATATGCTTATCTACAACGGCAAGTATTATCTGATTGGCGAAGGTCACAAGGAGTTTCTGCCCGAAAAGCATAATGACGAGGATTACTATGTCCTCACTCTTGCGGCTATCGCAACCGAGCTTGCAGATTCACACCTTACCGAAGCGGATGTTATTATCGCCGCAGGACTTCCGCTGACTTGGACAAGCGGACAGAAATCGGATTTTGCAGTGTATCTGTCAAAGAACAAAGAGGTAGAGTTTACTTTTCGGAATGTAGATTATCATATCCGAATCTCTGATGTAAAAATTTATCCGCAGGGATACTCGGCTGTAGTTCCGATTAAGTCAACGCTCAAAGGCTTGAGTATGGTTGCCGACATCGGCAACGGCACAATGAACACGCTCTACCTTGTAAACGGCAGACCGCAGAGCGGTATGATGTTTACAGAAAAGTTCGGCACTTACCAATGCACTCTCGCTATCCGTGAAGGCTTTATGCGTAAAACACGCCGAGAGCTGAACGATTATATCATTGACGAGGTATTGCAGACAGGAACAGCAGATATTCCCGATTCCGACTTGAAGATCATAACCGCTATTGCAGAGGAATATGTAGCTGAAATCTTCCGCCGCCTGCGTGAACACAAGTATGATGAAAACACTATGGATCTCTACGTCTGCGGTGGCGGCGGTTGCCTGATTAAAAATTTCTATCAGGGCTGCTTTAACCGTGTAAAGTTTATTGACGACATCTGCGCCGCCGCAAAAGGATACGAATATCTTGCCGATGTATATCTGAGAGCCGAGGCTAAGAATGAAAGATGAGTACAAAATGACGGTGCGCTTTGATTTGACCGACGCTCGTGAACGCGCGCTTGCAGAGTTTATGCGAACGCTCGACGTGAAGAAGTATAATTCTCGCAATCAGTTTGTTTTAGATGTGCTTGCGGAATATGTAGATTTACAATCAATCACCCGTGAGCAGCACGAGGAGGATATCCGAAATATAATCCGTGAGGAAATGCGGGCGTGCTTTGCGGAAGCAAACTTCGCTCCGCAGCCCACAACAAATGCTCCGCTTCTAACCGCCGAACAGCAGGAAGAAGCGGAGCAGGATATTTTAGACGACCTCAAAATGTTTGACTGACGGCACAATGACGGCATTTTTAAAGAAAAAATCAAGATTGACGGCAAAACGCCGTCATATCAAGACAGTATTATAATCAGCAGTTTAAGGCACAGTAGAACGGTTGAAATTCACACTCCGTGGCTGTGTCTTATACTGTAGCGAGCATAGGTTTTGTAAAGCCAAAACCGACGGCGGAAACGCCGAAAGGGGCTTTTGCCCCTGTAACCCCATACAGAAAGGACAATCAAATGCGAGAAAGAAATATCATAATCAATATCCGCGTGACGGATAAAGAGAAGAAAGCCCTGGAACGCTCCGCCAAGCGTGCAGGGCTTTCTCTCTCGGCTTTTTTACGCAAGGCAGGATTGAATGAAAAGATATTCGTCAAGCCGAGCGCTTCTCTGTTTAAAGCCTATGAAGCAACGGAACGGCTGCTTAAAAAGTTCCACTCATTTTCAAAAGGCGATATTGAGGTCTGCCTGATAGATATTGAGGAAAAGCTGCTCGACGCTTATCACGAAAAGGAGGCAGACAGCGGTGGCGACAACAAAGATATGGGCAATTAAGTACAGCCTCTCCCGTGTGCTTCAATATGCCGCCAATCCTGATAAAACAACTTACTCCGATTTGCAGGCGGTACTCCACTACGCCGAAAACGGTAAGAAAACCGTCAGCGATGATGAAGAAACCTGTTTCGTCACAGGTGTAAACTGCAACGCTGACACAGCTTTTGAAGAAATGCTTAACGTGCAGGAGCGTTACGGCAAGACGGGCAAAAATGTCGCTTACCACGCCTATCAGAGCTTTAAGACAGGCGAGATTACTCCCGAGCTTTGTCACCGGCTCGGCGTGGAGCTTGCCCAAAGAATGTGGGGCAGCGAGTATCAGGTCTTAGTGGCGACGCATCTGAATACGGGTACGCTGCACAACCACTTCGTCGCAAACAGTATAAATATGTGGACGGGCAAAAAGTTCAACTGCAACGAGGGAGCGTATTGGCGTTTTCGAGGATTGTCCGATGAGCTGTGCGCCGAACACGGCTTGACGGTTATTAAGAATCCGAAGGGCAAAACGCCCCGAAGCATTTACTTTGCCGAAAAGAACGGCGAGCCGACCACCTTCAATCTTATGCGTGAAGCGATTGACTACGCTATCAATCATTCGCTCAGCATTTCAGAGTTTAGAAGAATTATGTCGGATCAAGGCTATGTTGTTAATCTGAATTCAAGGCGCACCTACTGGACGATCCGTTCAACCAACAGTAAAAAATGCGTCCGTATGGTGCGTTTGGGAGAAGAATACTCAAATCAGGCAATCCAAAGCCGAATATATGAGCGTGACAGAGAAACCGCCTTCCAAAATAATCGAGAATATTACCGTGACAAGAAGCTGTTACGAACGTTTCAGCCGAAGCGAGTATTATTCCGTGGGAGCTTAAAGAAAGTCAAGAGGCACACAGGCATTTACGCTACCTATCTGCACTACCTTTACCTGATGGGTAAACTGCCAAAGTGGAATCAGCGCAGACCTTTATCACCCGAAATGCGTGAAGCGTGGCGGCACTTAGACAGATTTTCACGGCAGGTAACTTTAGTGGCTCACAAGAATCTGAAAACCCTTGACGATGTGCAGAGTTTTATCACTAAAACCGATCAGGACATCAAGGAAGTCACCGAGCTTCGACAAAAAATCTACAACAAGCTGCGCCGTTGCGATAACAACGAAAAACGTAAGGATTTGCTTAAAAGCCGTGATGATTGTACAACGCTTTTACGGCAGCTCCGCAGAGAGAAACGGATCGCCGAAACGATTATCGAGGACAACCCGAAAATAAAAGAAAACATCCGCATAGAAACGCAGGCTCAAAATCTTGCACGCGGAATCAAACAAAAAACAATATCAAAACAAAGGAGTTACGAAAGATGACCAATATATCAATCACTAAACTACACGAATTCAAAGAGCATCCCTACAAGGTACTGGACAACGACGAGATGAACAGCTTGATTGAGAGTATTCAGGATCAAGGTGTTATGTCGCCGCTTATCGTCCGCCCGTTAGAAGGTACAACAGACGAGTATGAAATCATATCGGGACACCGCCGCTTCCGTGCGGCGCAAAAGGCAGGGCTGAAAGAAGTCCCTGCCTTTATTCGTCCCGTCAGCCGTGATGAAGCGGCAATAATGCTCGTGGACAGCAATCTCCACAGGGAGCATATTTTACCTTCGGAGAAAGCGTATGCTTACAAAATGAAAATGGACGCTATGAAGAATCAGGGGAAACGATCTGACTTAACTTCTACACAAGTTGTGTCGAAGTTGCGTACAAGCGAAGTTGTCGGCGAACAGAGCAGTGAAAGCCGTGAACAAGTAAGAAGGTATATCCGCTTAACCCACCTTATCCCCGAAATTCTGAATATGGTTGATGAAAAGCGAATTGCTTTCAGCGTAGGTGTGGAGCTGTCCAACTTAACCGAATACGAACAGCAGGATTTGCTTGAAGCAATTGAGTTAGAGGACAAAACACCCTCGCTTTCACAGGCTATCCGGATGAAGAAGCTCTCGCAAGCGGGTACACTTGACAGCGAAACAATAGAGCAGATTATCACCGAGGAAAAGCCTAATCAAAAGGAAAAGATTTCTTTCAAGTGCGAAGATTTGACAAAATTCTTTCCGAAGAATTATTCACCGAGAGATATGGAAAGAAAAATCATTAAGCTGATTGAGGACGATTACCGTCGCCGTCAGCGAAATAGAAACAGGGAGGAACGATAATGAGCAGCATTATACAATCTATGTACGAAAACGACCACGAATACAAAATTAACGGCGCAACCTACATTGTGTCGGCAGCGTTTAAGCATACAGGGCGAAAAGAGGATAGCACCTCTTTTCCGACCTGCGTTAAGAAAATACTGAACAGCGATTTTACACATTTGAGTATCACCGAGGAAGATGATACAATCACAGTAGAAAATGTGTGTTCGACTGTCGGAAAGGAGGATAACATTGCAGTCGAAAAAGAATCAACCTAAAGTCGGCATCACCGCGCTGTACTGCCGCCTGTCCCGTGATGACGGCGTAGAAGGTGACAGTAACTCGGTTGCCAATCAAAAGAAATTGTTAAAACAGTACGCTAAAGAGCACGGGCTTGAAAATACCCGCTACTATGTTGACGACGGCTACACAGGCACAAACTTCAATCGCCCGGGTTTTCAGAAGATGGTAGAGGACATTGATCTCGGCTATATCTCAACCGTTATCGTTAAAGACCTGTCACGTTTAGGCAGAAGATACGACACCGTCGGATACTACACCGATACCTATTTCCCTGACCGTGATGTTCGATTTATTGCTATCAACGATAACGTGGACAGCGACGAGGGTGAGAATGAGATCGCTCCGTTCAAGAATATCATCAACGAATGGTATGCAAAGGACATCAGCAAAAAGTGCCGTTCCTCATATCGTATTCGTGGCGGCACAGGCGAGCCGCTATCTCAACCGCCTTACGGATATATGAAGGCTCCTGACAACAAAAAGAAGTGGATTGTTGATCCCGAAGCGGCGCAGGTCGTAAAGGATATATTCCAAATGGCGTTAGAGGGCAAAAGTAATGAAACTATCGCCCGAATCTTGCAGGAGCGTAAGGTGCCGATACCTATGGCGTATTGGCAGGAAAAAGGTTTCCGCCGAGGCGGTAAAGTAACACAGCCAAATAAATACCGCTGGTGCAAAACCACCGTTACGAAAATCCTCACTCAGCAGGAGTATTGCGGCGACATCATCAACTTCAAGACTTATTCAAAATCGTATAAAAATAAGAAACGCTACGATAACCCGAAAGAGAATTGGGTAATCTTCAAAGACGTTCACGAGCCGATTATTGACCGTGAGAGCTTTGAGTTGGTGCAGACGCTGGTAGTCAAAACAAAACGTCGCGCTCCAAAGGAGGACAACGGCGAAAAGAATATGTTTTGCGATTTTCTTTACTGTGCCGATTGCGGCAGTAAGCTATGGTATCACACGAATACCGTCAATAAGGGAATCCACTATTTTAGTTGCTCCAATTACAAGAAAGACACACGTGGTAACTGTGAAACCCGCCATTATATCCGAGCCGACGCTATTGAACAGGTTGTAATGTTAGAACTTCAACGCCTGGCGAAGTATCTTAAATCTCACGAAGAAGAGTTTGCCGAGCTGCTCGCAGAGAAAACCAATGCTGATATGATAGCGGAGCAAAAGCATCTTGAAGCAGAGCTGAATAAGGCAACCGCCCGTAACGGCGTTATTACCAACTTATTCTCAAAGACTTATGAGGATAACGTAAGCGGTAAGTTAAGCGACGAAATGTTTATGGAGTTGTCGCACAAATACGAGGTTGAACGCCTTGAACTGAAAACAAAGATTTTTGAGTACAAGGAACGCCTTGCCAAAATAAGCGAGATGGAACAGAACAAGGACGATTTCATCAAAGCTGTCCGCAAGTTTATGGAAATGGAAACTCTTACTGCTCCAATGCTGCGAGAGCTAATCGACCACATTGACGTGTACGAAAAAGAAGGCGGCAAAAAGAACTACACCCAGCGTATAGTAATCTATTACCGCTTTATTGGCTTCTTGGAGTTACCCGAAGCAGCCAGAGATAACTACAAAGCCAACACCCGAAAGGGCGTAGATGTGGAATATATCCCCACAGCAAAGTCCGCATAAGTGAAAAGTGAGCAGGCGCAACAACCTGCTCACTACATACAAATCAGAAGAAATTGAATAAAAGAATGAGTGTCCATAACTTAAATCCGTTATGAACACTCATACTGGTGCGGGTAACAGGACTTGAACCTGCACGGAGTCTTCCGCAAGAACCTAAATCTTGTGCGTCTGCCAGTTCCGCCATACCCGCAAATCTATAAAAATCAGGTATCAAAACCCGATATTTATCTGTTATTTAATTGTTTTGTTATTGCGCAAAGGGTTTAATGCTTCATAACTTCTGCCAAGGTTTTGTGAAGGAAAACCATTTGATATGGCGTACTGATGTCGATAACAGGCATAAAAGCATTAAACATTGCCATGAAAACGCCGCCGAGAAAAATAAAAATTGCGAATGTTTTTAGAACTTTTGCCATTACATACGCGCCTGTTATTACGCCTCTTCCCTGAACATTCGCGCGCAGATTGGATGATGTAACCGCGTAGCCGTAATTATTTTTTAAGTTGACCGACAGGTTCAGTGCAAAGCGTGAAAATAATGTGAAAACAAATAATCCACAAATGCCGTTCTGAATCCCTTTCTCACCGATAAAGGCGAATACAGGCAAGTGATAAACACCATAGAGCGCGATTGACAGAGCAAAAGAAACACAGATGTTGATAACGCCGACAGCTTGTCTGCCGCGATACTGAAACAGCATAAGCAAAATGACAGCCAGCGCACATACAGCGGAAGGACAAATGTTGACGGGGGAAGCTGTAACCGGAAAAAGATTTTTCAAAACAGAGCAAACAGAAAAGAACCCAACAGCAAAAGCAAACAAACACAAATCTGTTATCAACAATGTTTTGCTTGGTTTATTCATATGTAAATCTTTCCTTTCACCAAGGTGACGTTACCTAAACCCGGCGCGTCTGCCAGTTCCGCCACGGGCGCATTTTTATATTTCAACAGCATTTCGCTGTGAAATTCAAATAATTTAATTGTTACACCGAGGTGACGTTACCTAAATCTAGCGTGTCTGCCAGTTCCACCACAGGCGCGTTTTATAAAAATCAGGTCGC
>JBGUWM010000067.1:0-11066 GCA_045221175.1 Acutalibacteraceae bacterium
CGAGGAGCTAAAGCTCCTGCGGTGAGGTTGGATCAATGCAGCCGATGTTAAGCGAGCTTACATCGGGCTTTGCTCCGAGTTAAAAACGGTCTGTATTCCGAATGTAACAATCGGAAATACAGACCGTTATCTGTTATACTCTTTTGGATTCTGTTTGTTAAAACAACAGATAAAACCGAATGCAGTAATTGATGTTTTCTTTTGACATCAGACAATGCAGGTGTCGGTCAAGCTCCTTACGATTCTTACAGCACCGTTCATATCCGGCAAGGTCAGGCGTGTCAGGATCGGAACTTCCGGCGGATTTTGGCCATTTTTCAGTCTGACAGGCAGCGTTCTTCTTTCTGCGCCTTCCGGTAAGGCTTCGTGCCGTGGTTCAGAGTATCTGTCGTTCAGAGCAGGAGCAGTATCGTTGCAATTACAGAACTCTTACACGAATGACGCCTTCGATGGATCTGATAGCGTCTGCAGTAGCAGCGTCTACTGCGTTAGCGGTGTCAAGAATCATGTAGGAATACTCTTTCTTGGACTGATTAGCGCTTGCTTCGATATTGTTGCCGCTCTCGGAAAGCTTAGCACAGATAGAGCTGATCATGTTCGGAACATTCTTGTAGATAACGCAAACTCTTGCAGCGCCGGATCTTGCCATGGATACGTTGGGCAGTGTGACGGAGTTCTTGATGTTGCCGTTTTCCAGGAAGTCCTTGATCTCTTTGCCTGCCATTTCAGCGCAGTTGTCTTCGGATTCCGGAGTAGAAGCGCCCAGATGAGGCAGTGCGATAACGCCTTCTTCGCCAAGAATATCATCAGTAGCGAAGTCCGTCACATAGCAGGCAATCTTCTTGTCGGCAATGCCCTTCAGGATATCGCCGGAAACAACCAGATCTGCTCTGGAGAAGTTCAGAATGCGTACGCTGTCCTTCATTTTAGCAATGCTTTCTGCATTGATAACGCCCTTTGTGTCAGGTGTCAGCGGAACGTGAATGGTGATGAAGTCGCTTGCGGCATAAACTTCGTCGAGGGTTGTAACGTGCTTTACCTTATGAGAAACCATCAGCGCATGGTCAACGGACAGATAGGGATCATAGCCTACAACGTCCATTCCCAGTGCTACGGCAGCATTCGCTACGAGAATGCCGATAGCGCCAAGACCGATAACGCCCAGTGTCTTTCCCTTGATTTCGGGGCCGACAAACTGGCTCTTGCCTTTTTCTACCATCTTACCGACAGCGTCGCCGTTGCCTTTCAGGGTTTTTGCCCATGCAATACCGTCAACTACTTTTCTGCAGCTCAGCAGCATACCTGTGAGAACCAGCTCTTTTACTGCGTTGGCGTTGGCACCGGGTGTGTTGAAGACAACGATACCCTTTTCTGCACACTTGTCCAGCGGAATATTGTTAACGCCGGCACCGGCTCTTGCAATAGCCAGCAGGCTTTCGGGCATTTCCATATCGTGCATGGAAGCCGAGCGCACGAGAATAGCGTCCGGATTCTGAACGTCGTCGGCTACGGTATAGTTGTCGCCGAGAGCCTTGATGGCAACGGGAGAAATCTTATTAAGAGTCTGTACATTAAACATTTTTTGTCACCCTTTTTAATTAGAATATGTAACAGTGCCGTCCGATCTCAAAAGAGGTCGGACGACAAACTGATTTGTCTGGAATTGTTTGTTGTTTCTCAGCTATTGGCAGCTTCGAACTCCTTCATGAAGGCAACCAGCTTTTCAACGCCCTCAACAGGCATTGCATTGTAGATGGAAGCACGCATACCGCCAACAGTACGATGACCCTTGATGTTGACAAAATCATTGGCAGTAGCTTCTTTGACGAACTTAGCGTCAAGATCGGCATTGCCGGTAACAAAGGGTACGTTCATCAGAGAACGGTCCTCGGGAACAACGGTGCCCTTGAACATATTGGAGCTGTCCAGGAAGTTGTAGAGGATAGAAGCCTTTTTCTCGTTAATCTTCTTCATGTTCTCAAGACCGCCGATATCGTTCTTGATCCACTCCAGAACCAGCTTGGCAATGTAGATAGTCCAGCAGGGAGGAGTATTGAACATGGAGCCGTTGTCAGCGTGAGTCTGGAAGTTCAGCATTGTGGGTGTGATATCCATTGCGTTGCCGATCAGATCCTCACGGATAATAGCAACTACCAGACCAGCAGGAGCCATGTTCTTCTGAGCGCCGGCATAGAGAATACCGAACTTAGAAACGTCAATCGGCTCGGACAGAATGCAGGAAGAAATATCAGCAACCAGCGGAACATCACCTGTCTGGGGCAGTTCGTGATAAACTGTACCGTAAATGGTGTTGTTCATGCAGATATAGAAATAGTCTGCATCTTTCGTAAAAGTATCAGGATCGAGCTTCGGAATGTAAGAGAAGGTCTTGTCCTTGGAAGACGCAACAACATTGGCGTCAAGATATCTTGCAGCCTCTTTGTAAGCCTTGGTAGCCCACTGACCTGTCAGTACATAGTCAGCCTTGTGGTTCTTGTTGCCAAGGTTCATCGGAATAGCGGCGAACTGTGTGGAAGCACCGCCCTGCAGGAACAGTACCTTATAGTTGTCGGGAATGTTCATAACCTCACGCAGAAGGCTCTCTGCGCCATTGATGATGCCCTCAAAAACCTTGGAGCGGTGGGACATTTCCATAACGGACTGACCGCTTCCCTGATAATCCATCATTTCCTCTGCGGCTCTCTTGAGTACTACCTCAGGGAGAATGGAAGGACCTGCCGAAAAATTGTAAACTCTTTTCATTTTTTCTTCTGCCTCCTATTTCATTCAGCATGCAACGGTTTGTACAATCGTTCACCGTATATATGTATGCCGTACTCCCTTATTATAGAGCAATTCTTTTTCTCTGTCAATTATTAAATGCAACATTCAGCGCTAAAAATTGCAATTTTTCCTGCAAAAGCGATATGTTAATGATACTATTCCTTCATTTTGGCAGAGGAAAGCATTTTTTTCTTCAAAAACAACAATTATGATTCAAATGCGGTGAAAACGTCGGATTATTTCGATTATGTCCGGAAACAGCTTGCGGTGCGGTTTATAATTGTATTATAATGAACCGGAAAGGAATGATATTGCAATGAATGAATCTGATAATCATAAAGCCGATATGTCAGAGGATCTGTCTTTTGGTTTTACGGATCAGGACAGATGGACAGAGGAACACTCTCTTTCGCACAACAACCGTCCGGTAGGTAACCGGGCAGAATCATACGGTGCGGAAAACAGAACCGAAAAGCCGCAAAGTGAGGATCGGAATCGTGCGTTTTACGAAGCCAAAAGCTTCCATATGCAAACAGAAAGTTCCGGTAAGAGAAAAAACCAAAGAATCCGCCGACGCCGCCTCAGGCGAAAGCGTTGTTTTTAATTTGGCTGCTGTTGAGTACATTGATCTGTGCCGTACCGGTCGGTTTCAATGAATTCTGGGTCATTATTTTTTATGCGCTGCAGCTTGGTACGGGAGCAATTGTTCAATTAAGTTCTCTTGCGGAGAATAAACGGAAGAATATGCTGCGCTTTATTGTCGGTGAGGCGATAGCGGCTGCAGTGCTTGTGACAGCCAGACTGATTGTGCCGGAGGTGTTTGCAAAATTGTCCGACGGTATATTAGTGGTACAGTTGACAGGAATCTTGCCCTTTGCATTGATCGGGGCTGTGCTGACGGTGTTTTCTGTTTTACAGACCGGCCGCAAAAAGCAGCGCTGTACACAGCCTGTTCAGGCGAGGTGTGTAGACTTGCTGGAAGATGAGAGTTATGACAATGAATCGGGAACCACAACAACGGTTTATTGTCCGGTTTATGAATATTATTTCAACGGCAGATGGTACCGCTCGAATGACAATCAATATAGCAATTTGAATGTACCTGAAATATATGGTGTATACGAAATACTGCTGAATCCCGAAGATCCTGAGGAATTGTATGATCCGAAAAGAGTAAAGACTTCTGCGTTTATTATGACGGTGATCGGCGGAGGATTTCTGTTTATGGGCGAACTGGGATTTGTCCTGATTTTGATGTCAGCCTTTGGTGCCTGAAAAACAGCGGCTAAGGCTGTTGTATAGTCTTTTGAAAAAAATATCAGAAAAAAGCCTGCTCCGTTATATAAGACAGAGCAGGCTTTGTGTTGTTCAGTGAGCAGTCGGTAAAGCAGAAAACTTCTGATTCGATCATGACAGTGATTGGCGGAGGATTTCTGTTTATGGGAGGACCGGGATTTGTCCTGATTCTGATGTCAGTCTTAGGTGCCTGAAAAACAGCGGCTAAGGCTGTTGTATGGTCTTTTGGAAAAAATATCAGAAAAAAGCCTGCTCTGTTATATAAGACAGAGCAGGCTTTGTGTTGTTCAGTGAGCGGTCAGTTATCCCTGACACGAATGGTTTTCTCGTCCTCATGACGGATCTGCGCACGCTTGATTTTACCGCTGAAGGTTTTGGGCAGTTCGTCAACGAATTCGATGACACGAGGGTATTTGTAGGGAGCTGTGGATCGTTTGACATGATCCTGCAGTTCTTTTTTCAGAGCGTCTGTAGGTTCATACCCTTTCTTTAATACGATGGTTGCCTTAACGACCTGTCCTCTTACAGGATCCGGCACACCGGTGATGGCACACTCTACAACTGCATCATGCTCAATCAGTGCACTTTCAACCTCAAAGGGTCCGATGCGGTAGCCGGAACATTTGATGACGTCGTCGTTTCTGCCGACAAACCAGTAGTAGCCTTCACTGTCCTGCCATGCCATATCGCAGGTGTTATAATAGTCGCCCAACAGCTTTTCTTTTGTCATTTCGGGGTTCAGATAATAACCGGTAAAAAGACCTGCGGGCGGATTGTTCTTTACGTCCATGACGCAAATAGAACCTTCTTCACCGATACCGACTTCTTTTCCTTCGCTGTCCAGCAGACGAATGTCATACAGGGGAGAAGGTTTTCCGGAAGAACCGACCTTGATATCATCCCATTGGAAATCTGCCAGCAGTACAGAGCCTTCCGACTGTCCGAAGCCCTGATAGATATTGTGGCCGGTCAGTCGCTGCCATTTCATATTGACTTCTGCGTTCAGCGGTTCGCCGGCGGTTGCATAGTGCTGAATGGACGACAGGTCGTAGCTTGCCACGTCTTCCAGCAGCATAAAGCGGTACATGGTAGGAGGCGCGCAGAAGGTTGTGAGCTTGTACTTTGACATTTTTTCCAGCAGCTTTGCCGGAACGAACTTTTCCATGTCATAAGCAAACACAACGGCGCCGCAAATCCACTGACCGTAGATTTTTCCCCAGCCGAATTTTGCCCAGCCGGAATCACTGACGCTCATGTGCAGCTTGTTTTCCTGCACTCGCTGCCAGTATTTTGCGGTAACGATATGTCCGAGAGGGTGTGCAAAATTGTGCTGAATCATCTTCGGCATACCTTCCGTACCGGAGGTGAAATAAACCAGCATAATATCGTTCCACGAAGTAGCGTCTTTACCGACAGGACGCTCAAATACATCGGATTGTGCAGCGATTTCGTCCTCAAAGAAACGCCAGCCGTCGGCAGGCTCGCCTACGACAATTCTTGTCTGCAGGGTGGGGATAGAGGGAAGCGCCTGTTCTACCTGACGCAGCACAAAATCGTCATTGACGCAGATAATCGCTTTGACTTTTGCGGCATTGCCACGGTAGACAATGTCCTTTTTGGTAAGCTGCAGTGTACTGGGAATGATCGTAGCGCCGAGCTTATGCAGTGCCGTCGCACAAATCCAGTATTCCCAGCGTCTTCTCAGAATCATCATGACAACGTCGCCTTTTTGAATGCCGATGCTCTTGAAATAGTTTGCCGCCTTGTTCGAAAGCAGGCTGATATCCTTGAAAGTGAAAACCATCTCATGATCGTGATCATCGCACCAGACCAGTGCTTTTTTACTTTCGTCCTGCTTTGCCCATTCGTCGACAATATCAAAACCAAAGTTAAAGTTCTCGGGAATGTTCACCCGATAGTTTTTCTTGAAATCCTCGTAGGAATCAAAGTCTATGCGGGGTAAAAATCTGTCCAGCAGCATATTCTGTCTCCTTATTTGGTTGATTTTCAATGCCTTTTTCCTGAAACACAAACCTGTGTCCGGGGTGAAACGAGTCAAACGGCTCTCAGTGCAGAGTTTTGACTCAGTGTAAGTTTAGCACGTTGACTATTTATTGTCAAGGCATTCACAAACATCTTTTATCAGGAGACGGCGCACATAAACCGTATGCCGGGCGGTAATGAATGGCGCTGTTTTTTTGCTCAGAGCAGGCTGCGGATGCTGCCTTGAAAACGGTTCTCGCTGATATCTCCGCCGATGAGGCATTCGTTAAATACCAGAAGTGTCACCGTGACGCCGCCTTCTTTGGTATTGTCGGTTGAAACTGTGTATTTCAGACATTCTTTCCCACGATAATCAAAAAGGTCTGTTCCTAAGCATTTTTGCAATTGATTATAGTCATTGTACACCTGATTGAAATGAAAGGGAATGACGATTTTTGTGCAGTCAACAGCAGCGTTATCGGCTTCAATTCCCAAAACAGCCGCTGCCTTTTCAGCGTCTTCCGGACTGCGAATGATCAAATTCAGTGTTTTGCCGTTTGCTTCGATCGTATCCTTCTTTTTTTTCGATAAAACCGCTGCTGCTGCCAAGGCAACAAAAATGATGACAGCAATTAGCAGGATAAATGCTGTTCTTTTGAAAAAACGATTTTTTCGAAGTGTCAGAATGAACAAACATTACTCACTCCTTTTTGGATTACTATTGCTTCCTACAAGGTTTTGACTTTGTTGTATAACGAACCTCTGCCGGCACATATACTATTTTCTGTAGGACGAAAAAAGTCCTTCAATTCATGCCGAGGTGGTTAAAATGAAACATCGTAAAAATGCTGCATCATCGTATTACGAGCCGGGTACGCCTTTTTATTCTTTTACGCCTGAGGGAAAAACAGCAGAATCTTCGCTGCGTGTTATGCCGTCAAGATTTGTGTTTCCCACACTGCCTGCTGCCTGTACTTTTATCAGAAATCTGAATCAGGATAACGAATCTGGTTTTTTCTGATACTGTAAGCAGTCGGGTATGTCCTTTTCGGGATATACCCGGTTCTGCTTAATACATACGCTGTTTTTATACGGAACATTCCAAAACGAAATGGAAGCATCCGCATCATTACGCACATATTCTTTTTTCGGAGTATTCATCGAAATACCGTCAGAGCAAACTCTTTTCGTTGAAAACTGCTATGATAAAACCGGTATGAAAAAGGCAGAAAAAACCTTTGAAAAAAATTCTAAAAAACTATTGACAAAAGCAGATCAGTGTGATATTATAAACAAGTCGTCAGGCGAGACTGATGATCAGCAAAAAATGCTGGTGTAGCTCAGTTGGTAGAGCAGCTGATTTGTAATCAGCAGGTCGGGGGTTCAAGTCCGTCCACCAGCTCCACTTTTAGCTTCATATGGGAGAGTTCCAGAGCGGTCAAATGGGGCAGACTGTAAATCTGTTGCTTCGGCTTCGGTGGTTCGAATCCACCCTCTCCCATTTACCCTCGCAATATGCGAGGGTGTTTTTCTATCCGAATGGTTCCATTCGCAAATGTACATAGTTTCGCAGACATCGTATATCGGTAGTACATCAGCTTCCCAAGCTGAGAGGGCGGGTTCGATTCCCGTTGTCTGCTTTCTGTCAGCCTTGTTTCCATAGGGAAGAGGGGTAATAAGTCTGAACGCTTGTGTTCCGTTCGTTGCCGCAGGAACAGTCAATGACAGAGCTTTGCTGTGTTACTCATTGCGGTAACGACAAAAACAGGTGGCTTTGTGTTCATTGACAGGTTGCGTTAGGATACTTTGTGACGGTTGTCGGATATCCCCGAATCAAACAGAATCAGTGTAATCAGCGAGCGACGGCGAAAAAACCGTCGCTTTTTTATGTTATTCGGTCCTTTGTCAATAGTTAGGGTAAATCCGAATTAAAACAGAAAGGAAGAATGGAATAAGCGATGGCAAAGAAGCTGGCTCTTGTTCAGCGTTAAGAGATCATTAGCTAAGAAAAAATATGCAAAATATGATTTCTGAATCTGTGAAAATTCCGGTAACCGCAAGAGCTGCTGTTAAGGAAAATGGTTTTGACCTTACAGGTTTTCACAAAGAAAAAAATCCCCGATGTCGCTTTTTAACGGCGAAATCGGGGAAATATTATCTGTGTTCAATATCCGTATAAGGTGTTCTTTCATGAATGTTCAGATAAGCGGGACGAATGATCTTTCCTGAATTAACCAGTTCTTCCATACGGTGAGCTGACCAGCCGGCAATACGGGCGATAGCGAAAATCGGAGTAAACAGTTTCGGCGGCAGGTTCAGCATACTGTAAACAAAGCCGGTATAAAAATCAACATTGGCACTGACGCCTTTGTAAATCCTGCGTTCTTTGGCAATGACCTCGGGAGCAAGGCGCTCGACCATGGAATACAGACGGAATTCTTTTATTCTGCCCTTTTCTTCAGAGAGCTTTTCTACAAATCCCTTGAATACCCTTGCACGGGGGTCTGAAATGGAGTAAACGGCGTGTCCCATGCCGTAAATCAGTCCGGCATGGTCAAAAGCCTCTCCGTGGAGCAGCTTTGTCAGATAATCACGGACCTCATCTTCATCTTCAAAGTCAGAGATATTGGCTTTCATATCCTCAAACATTTTGACAACTTTAATATTGGCGCCGCCGTGCTTGGGGCCTTTCAGAGAACCTAAAGCCGCAGCAATGGCGGAATAAGTATCAGTACCGGAAGAGGTGACAACATGGGTTGTGAAGGAAGAGTTGTTGCCGCCGCCGTGTTCGGCGTGCAGAACCAGCGCCATATCCAACAGCTTGGCTTCCAACTTGGTATATCGGGAATCAGGGCGCAGCATATACAGAATATTCTCAGCCGTGGAAAGATCGGGCTGGGGGGAATGAATAATCAGGCTTTTTCCCAGATGGTAGTGACTGTAAGCCTGATAGCTGTAAACCGAGATAACCGGAAACAGTGCAATCAACTGCAGACACTGACGCAGCACGTTCGGCAAAGAGGTGTCGTCGGCATTAGGGTCGTAAGAATACAGCGTCAGCACGCTTCGTGCCAGCGCATTCATCATATCTTTGCTGGGCGCTTTGAGAATAACATCTCTGGTGAAGTAGTGGGGAAGGTTACGGTATTGTGCCAGCAGACGGTTGATCTGTTCAAACTGTGCGGAATCCGGCAGAGTGCCGAACATCAGAAGATATACTACCTCTTCAAATCCAAAGCGGTCATCGTTAATAAAACCCTTGACGATCTCCTCCACATCGACACCCCGATAATAGAGCTTGCCGTCGCAGGGAACGGTCTGACCGTTGACAATCTTACTGGAGCAGATTTCGGAAATCTCTGTCAGTCCTGCCAGTACGCCCTTTCCGTTGATATCCCGCAGACCACGTTTTACATCATATTTTGCATATAGGTCCTTTTCAATCGTATCATTTTTTTTGCATAATTCGCTTAGTTCAACCAATTCCGGTGTTATGCTGAAGAAATTATCCCTTGCCATCGTTATCATCTCCGTTTGTGAAAGTATTGTATATCAGATGAAATACTGAAATGGTATAAATTACCTGTCGGATTCTTTTATTATATCATACTGCCTGTATTTGTAAACAGCTTTCTTGTATCGATTTTGTAAAATTTCTTTTAAGGAACAAACCGGCAACCTTGTACAATATCCTGTGCTTTCAGCTCGTGGCTGATGGCATTAAGAATATGTCGTTTATCACCGCTCCAGCGAGGAGAGATTAAAATATCTTTATTACCGTCGCCGGTCATCCGGTGAATGACGATGTGCGGCGGCAAAAGGGCGATGATGTCGGTGACAATGCTGATATACTCGTGAACAGAGAGTGTTTCAAAAACACCTTTGTTATACATTTCTGCCAGTGCGGTATTTTGCAGAACGTGAAGAAGCTGCAGTTTAATGCCATCAGCGCCCGATCTTCCCACATAGTCTGCTGTCTGCATCATTTGCTCACGGCTTTCATGGGGCAGACCGAGGATCGTATGAACAATGACGCCCACGCCGATGTTTTTCAGCTCATACACAGCTCTGTCAAAGCAGGAGAGGGGATATCGGCGATTGATGAGGTCAGCGGTATTTTCATGAATCGTCTGCAGTCCCAGCTCTACCCATACAGGCTTGATCCGGTTCAGCTTTTGGAGCAGTTTCAGTTTTTCAGGCTCAAGACAGTCCGGACGGGTGGCAATGGACAGCACAGAAATATCTTCCTGTTCCATAACGGGCCAAAAAAGCTTTTCTAAACATGTTACCGGCGCATAGGTGTTGGTAAATGACTGAAAATAGGCAATATAGTGCTGACCGCTGAATTTGCGGCTGACTGCTGCTTTGGCAGCGTCAAGCTGACGGCGGATATCGGTTGTTCTGACGGCTGCAAAATCGCCTGATCCGCCCTCGCTGCAAAAAATACAGCCGCCGTATGACAGCGTGCCGTCACGGTTCGGGCAGGTCATGCCGCCGTCTAAAGAAAGCTTGTACAGTTTTTCGTGAAAAATATTTTTCAGATAGCTGTCAAGAGAGTAGTATCGTCTGCCGTGATACTCGGCAGGCAGAATATGCTTTTGTTTCATGGGAAAATCCTTTGTTTCCGGTGTTTCTGAAATAAAAACAGGAGGAAACGCCAATGTTCCCTCCTTTTTGAACACTGTGTTAACTTGTTGATGCTTATGCCTCGGGGGCAAAGTTGTCTTTTCCGACACCGCACAGGGGACAAGTCCAATCTTCAGGAATATCCTCAAAAGCAGTTCCTTCTGCAATACCGTTGTCGGGATCACCTGCATAAGGATCGTAAACATAACCGCAGATCTCGCATACATACTTTGTCACTGACAGCACCTCCGCTCTTTTTATTTAGGATGTTATTTAACTCGGAGCAAAGCCCGATGTAAGCTCGCTTAACATCGGCTGCGACGAGGCAACCTCACCGCAGGAGCTTTAGCTCCTCGGGGTTTCAGTGGGGGATTATA
>JBGUWM010000068.1:0-2005 GCA_045221175.1 Acutalibacteraceae bacterium
TAATCATCCTATGGTAGAAATGTTTTCAGAGAAAAATAGTATGAGAAATTGTTTGAAAATACCAAAAGATAAAAGAAGACCGCTAACAATCATCACTGTGAAAGACTTGTCTTTCTGCTTAGAGTACAGGTCTGTAGAGATAGCTGGGGTATGCATTGATTTGACCGAAAAAGAGTTTGATATTCTTGCGCTGCTAATTATGAATCAACGGCAAGTCTATACTTATGAAATGATAATGGATTCTGTTTGGCATGATGATTTTTCGTTTTATTCACGCAATGCGATTTCAAGCCATATAAGTAATTTACGGAAAAAGTTAAAAAGTTCGGAAACTGCATCAGAACATATTAAAAGCATTCGAGGAATAGGCTACAAATTCGAAGTATAGGTATTTCTTGTGCAAATCTTGTATAAATCTAAAGTAAATCTTGCTTTCTGTTCTATACCATAGCTCTCAATAATGGCGAGCAGCTGTTAATTGAGTAATGGTTCAATGAAAACGCGGCTTGCTGAATAGCTGCCGCTTTATACTGCGTAGACAGAAAGGTTATTTACAGCGGCATATAGGAGGATGCCGCTTTGTTTGTTTTAACCTTTTACAGTTCTCATAATCTTCACTTGCTAAAAAAAGTGTAGCTTCCCCTCCGGGGCAGTTCGGCAACCTGTCGGTATTATCGTTCTGCGCAAACCGGAATAATAATGATCTTTTTTGTTGCGCCAGTTTCCTGGAATGGGAGACTGGCGCTTTTGCTTGTCGTTTTTTGCCGAATGTCCCCAAACGGCCTCGATGCCGTTCCCCGCCTCCATTCGATTCACCCGCTAATCACCCGTGAATCGAAATGGAGGTACATAATGCAGAAAATCAATCTTCGGGATCTGTATCCCGATGTTTATAAAACCGATGCCTTTTTGGAAGTAACCGATGAAGTACAAGCGGTGTTTCAGTCTGACGAGCGAGCTGAAGCAGCCTATGAGCGAAAAATGTATCGCTATAAGGCGCAGTACTCCCTGGACTGTGAGAATGGAATTGAAAATGCGGTCCTGCGAAAGCCGGAGACGCCGGAGATGCTTCTGGAGGAAAAGCAGCTGCGCGAGCAGATTTACTCCGCCGTGATGGCTTTGCCGAAGAAACAGGCAAGGAGAATTTACGCCCGGTACTATCTGGGGATGAGCGTAAATGAGATTGCCAGAGCCGAAGGCGTAGATCCGAGCCGTGTTCGTGACAGCATCCGGCGTGGGTTGAAACAGTTAGCAAAATATTTTTGATAAAGTTTCATTTGAAGCGCCTGTTTTTCACTCTTTTTGTCAGTGTTAATAAGAAGGACAAGTTTCTCCCCTTCGATGTACTTTGACAATCGAATAGACGGCATTTCTGGTACATAACCCATGTACGAGCGAATCAGGCGCGCCGCCAAGATGGACAGCCCAAGGAGGTGATAAACAAGGCTGTTCCCAGCGATCAACGCCAGCCTGAGACCCGGAGGTGGCACTTCGGGCGCGAGGACTCCATGGGGGCTTAAAGATACTTGTTCACACCCGCCCACGGACTTGAGGCGGAACCCTGCGGCGCACGAATAAAACGACGCTGCGGAGTTATGACAGCCGCGCCAGCGGAGATCAGGAATGTCCCCATCGTCAGGGATGCGTGGCAAATGTGGCGAAAGCAAAACTAAAATTCAAGAGAGCTGCGTCCATTTGTTGTAAACAACAGCTCAGTATTCAGATGCAGTTTTCTTTTCAAAGTTAGATACCATGCACTGACAGTTTCGGCTGCCAGTGCATTCATGTGATTTTGAAAGCACGATGACAACCTTGACAGAATGGAGGGAATATGATTTATGGAAAAACTGATTACACGAAAAGAAGCTGCCAAAATCTTGGGGATCAGTATTGCAACCTTAGATGCAGCCCGTAACAACGGCTTGATTTCTTATGTTCAGTATGTGCAGAACGGTTGTGTATATTTTACTGATATGGGCCTTCAGGAGTATATCGCAAAATGCAC
>JBGUWM010000069.1:0-2134 GCA_045221175.1 Acutalibacteraceae bacterium
GTCAAAAACGATTCAGTGTCTTTAGGCTTTGGAAAGGACGGATAATTTGA
This sequence comes from Acutalibacteraceae bacterium, assembly GCA_045221175.1. Lineage (GTDB taxonomy): Bacteria > Bacillota > Clostridia > Oscillospirales > Acutalibacteraceae > UBA1213. Next base: position 51 of record JBGUWM010000069.1, read on the forward strand.
AAACCAAAGGCACAAAATCAAAGAAAATCAAATTGCCTTACGGCGAAGGCTCTATTTATTATGTGGAGAGCCGCAAGCGGTATTCCGGGCAAATCAATCTGGTGATTGACGGCGAACGCGTTCGCAAGACCGTTTACGGCAAGACCGAGCGAGAGACGCGGAACAAGCTAAAAGAGCTGCAAATTCAGGCTCTTGCCGGAAATCTCCATAATGAGAAAAAACAGCAAATGCCGACTATTTTCCAGTATGCGGAAAAGATGATGGACGAGCAGCTTGCGCTAAATGAGATCAGACAGTCAAGCTATGACAGGAAGATGGAAACGCTGAAAATGCTCTCTGCTATTTCCGACAAGCCGCTCAATGAGCTGAGCGAGGATGATATTATCGCGTTTTTCAAAACGCAGTTGGATTACTCACAGTCCTGTATAAACAAGATGTATCAGCTTCTCGGCGCAGTGCTCGGCAAGGCAACTCACCGAAAAATCATTGAGGACAACCCGATCAAGGAAATCAAATGCCCGAAGTCAAACAAAAAGACGATCCCCGTTCGGGCACTGACGGTTGACGAGCAGAAAAAGCTCCTTAACGTGCTCAAGAACGAGGATATTCGCTACAGTGATGTTATGCTGTTGTCGATGTTTACGGGCATGAGGATCGGCGAGTGCTGCGCCCTTATGGTGGAGGACATCAACATTGATGACAGAACCATCAGCGTCAATAAAACGGTTGCGCGCGGCAAATACGGAAAGAACGTGTTTAATGAAACTAAGACGTCGGCAGGAACGCGCACGCTCTTTGTCAATGATGATTTGGCGGACTTCCTGAGAACGATTATCGGCAGGAAGAAAAGCGGCTTGCTTTTCCTGTCGCGCAATCAGAACCTTGTCACCACCAATCAGGTGAACTATTCTTACTCGGCTGCTTTGAAAGCGTATGGGATCGTTGACAACACCGTGTATGGCAGAGTAGATTTACATTCGCTCCGGCATACCTATGCGACAAGGTGTATTGAATCCGGAATGCCTGCAAAGGTGTTGCAGAAGATTTTGGGACACACGGATATCAACATCACACTGAACACCTATTGTTCCGTTTTCGAAAAATTCCGCAATGAACACCTCGCTGTCGCCGACGAATATATGAAAGCCAACAACCTGCAAATCGCGTGAAAAAATGCAGGATTGGCAAAAACTGCAGTCAAAAGTGCAGTCAAACCGCGAAAAGTTCAGGCTTTAAGCCATTCGCAGCGGTCACTCGCACCAACCCTTTTAATCTCAGAAATGGCTTAGTTAAGCGGTTTCTGGGATTTCTTTTTTTGCCAAAACTTGTTTCTGTCTTTATTCTCTGTCTTTATTTACGCTGTTTTTATTAGATTGACATATCTATCAACAGCCTTTGCGTTAGCAGTTTGGACTGCATGAGTATATGTATTTAGTGTTGTGCTCGTTTGAGAATGTCCGAGAATAGCGGATACCGTTTTCAGGTCAACACCGTTAATGATGGAATGTGTAGCCAAAGAATGGCGAAACGCATGGAGATTTTTGAACTTCATACCGTTACGCTTACAGAAACGTTCCAGCCAAGAGTACGGAGTGTTTGGGTGCATAGGCTTGCCGCCGTCTTGTATAAAAAGCCTGTCGCTCTCGCACCACTTGTCGCCATAGCTTTTTTGAAGATGTCACGACTATACAAGCAGACTGTTTTTACTCCGCGCAGCGAAAAACAGTGACATTTGTTAGGGAGAAACCCTAAGTCCCCTTGCGCAAAACTTCAATCATTTTAGAAAAAATCGACCTGCAAGTGAGCCTCGCAGGTCGATTTTTCTTAATGTTTTATTTCTGAATCAGCGTGTATCTTTTCATAATTAGGTCAACAATTTCTTTGCTGCGAACCTTCATGTTGACAGTTTTGAGGACGGTTTGCAGAAGTGTTTCGGTGACGATTGGCAACCTATTTTTATACTCGGAATGGTTGCTGATGAAGTTGTTGAACAGGCTAATGAGGATATCATTTTTCGTCGGAGGTTTCGGATAACCTCTTGCGATCAGCGCCATATTATGATCAAATAGCGGCGCAAAACCGAT
>JBGUWM010000070.1:0-15324 GCA_045221175.1 Acutalibacteraceae bacterium
TGTAAAGATCGTTACCGGAACATATTCGTCCGGTGCGGTCACGCACCCGGCAGGCGAGACCCGGGGGACATCGGTGATTGGTTATAATGGTCGGGGAATGCTGTTTATATACTTCAGGCAATACCGCACAAAGATAGTGCATTAAAATCCATGCTGTCATTTTGGTTATTTCCGTTACTTTTGGTTTTTCGTCAGCTTACAGACCCTATTGCGCTCGGCGAGGATTCCCTTTGCCTTTTTGCAAATGGTCAGAGCGGATGCTTCATCTTCATCAACAACCGCTTTTTGCAGTTCTTCGATGTGAAAATATAATTCCTGCTCGATCGTTTCTGTCGCCTTGCTGCTGACAGGATCGCTGAATCGGATCTCTTCTGTTAGTGCAGACAGTGACGCTTTCAGTTCTCCCCTGCACTCTGTCTGTGATAACAGCAAGTTCATTTTTGACTGCAAATTTCTCATCATCGAAACTTCTTTTTCCGTTTTTATATCCTGTTCTTCGATCGTGTCACGCACTGCATCTGCTGCGATTAGCCCTGCCACACCCGCTGAAAGCATCAGGATGAACACACACAAAGGAATCCAAAACGGCACATACTTCGACAGTGCCATAGCGGTGACGGACAGCAGTATCTGACAGATTCCGTAAACGATGCCGATGCGTGCGACAGGAAAACCGTAGAATCTGCTGCGAACGCTTTCTTTTCCTTTGAAAGCGACCCTCATCACCACAAGCTGCAAAGCGATCGCCAGCATTCCAAACAGATAGCTTACCCAGAATGTGCCGTTTTTCGGTACGGGTATCACAAAAGTGATCACATTGAAACAGATCAGCGCAATAACAGCAAACAGCAATACTCTGACTGCATTTTTACTAAGCCCTTTCATCTCACTCACCCTTTCTCTTTCCGCAGTTGCTGCAGAAGTTTCCTGTTATCCCTTTGTTGCCGCAAGTGCAGTCCCATGTATCTTCTGTGGGTCTTTTTTTGCCGCACATATTGCAAAACTTCCCGACAATGCCCTTGTTGCCGCAAGTGCAGTTCCATGTATCCTCTGCGGGTCTTTTTTTGCCGCACATATTGCAAAACTTCCCGACAACGCCCTTATTTCCGCATGTGCAGTCCCATGTGTCCGATACGGCGCTGATGACATTCTGTCCGATATTCGCCGTGGTATCAAACACGGGAGAGAGAACATCCTTTGTCATATTCATCACACCGCCCATTGCGCCGAGCGTAACGCCTAAGCCTGCGATCTCTCCAAGTCCACCCGAAGCACTGCCGTATCCGCTGCCCGTAATGCCGTTTTTCATCGCTTCCAGACCGACCTGTCGGGCGCTTTCCTGCTGGTAAGTGTAGCCTTTCATTTTCATTTCCATCGCTTCTGCTTCCGCCCGCATACGGTATGCATCTGCTTCTCCCTGTGCCTTGATTCTGGTACTTTCCGCATCACCCTGTGCGCCGATCATTTTGAGCCGTGCTTCCGTCTGCGCTTCTACGAACCTGCGTTCTGCTGCTGCTTCGGCTTCTTTGCGTCTGATTTCTTCTTCGCGTACTTTCAGATATTGATCGGCATATTGCTGTTTCATGCGCTGAAAATTCTTATCATCATCGGGTGTCATAACGGTCGTTACATAAAATCCCGTCATCATCAGCCCATATTCGTCAATATCCGCATTGATACGCTCTCTTAGGCTGTCGGAAAGCTCCTGCAGGCGATAGTCTATTTCCAGTATGTTATATCCTTTATCCTTGATGACCTGCGCCAGATATGTCTTGACCCTTGTCATGATCAACGAGCGGAAAAAGCCCTTGCTGTTTTTACCGCCGAAAATATCCTCATTCTTCATTCCGTCTGCTGTTCCTACCAACTTCAGAAGCAGCTTTCGGGAATTGGTAACACGTATGCTAAACTCGCCGCTGGCACCAATCTCGATATACATTCCTGAAGCAGGGTCAAACAATCTCACCTTGCTGTCGGTACCCCATTTGATGCCCATCTGTGTGGTAAGATTGATAAAGTACACCTCTGAATGAAACGTACCGTCCGTATTGGTGGGCAGATGATACAATTTTTCCAGGATCGGAAGCTGCTGTGTTTCCAGCGTATAGCGTCCTGCGCCGAACAGATCCAGCGCCTGACCGTCCCGAAAGAAAATTGCTTCCTGACTTTCATGTACAATAAGCTGAGAACCGAGGTTGAAATCCTCAACCGGGTGCTTCCATAATAGTGTTTCGTTGTCTCCCTCATACTTGATGATACTGGCAAGCCCGTCATGTTTGATATGTTCCTGCGTAAGCTGTTTCTGTACATCGTTCACGCAGTCACACACAGGGCAGGTATAGGTACGCGCATTTTTTGCTCCGATCAGCCTGATACCGCACTGAGCGCACGAAAATTCTTCTACCTTTGTCCTGTCAGACATTTCGTTGATCAGCTCATGACACACAGGACACCTTGCCTTATCTCCCCTTGACTGGTCAAACACCACATCATTACCGCAGTGTGCGCATTTGCGGCTGGTGAGCTTATCCGTCTTTACGTTTATCACAAACCCACACGCGCAGTCAATTCTCTTCCTTGCAAAAAATCCTGTCCGCGCCTCTGCAATTTTTCCGCAGTTCGGACATTCTATTACAAACTTGCTCATTTTACTCTCCTCCTGTTATTCAAAAGTAACTTCCATGTTTTTCAGTGCGTATTCAAGACACATCAGCATGATTTCGTTCCTCGTTCTGCCTGTCACATTAGCAACCTTATCAAGGTCGGCTATCATAACTTTAGGCAGACGCGCAGATATCACTGCTGTTTCGCCTGTATAGGCTTTTGGTGTTATTTTCAGTTTTGGTTTTTCTTTTTCGGGCATGGTTTTCACCTGCTATTTCTCTTTTTCTTAGCAAAATATGTGATAGCTTGAATGCATTTGATGATTCCTACTAAAGGATTCGCAACACCCTCCGCAATTGATTGTGCAAAATCAAAAAAACCTTCTCCATACGATAAAGCCATATCGGATAATTCCTTGTCGGTTTTTATTTCATCAATACCATCATCTTCATTACGCAATTTTAGTTGCTTGACAAATTCGATCCGTATTGTTTCTTTATCGGAATCAGATTCTAAAGCATTGTATAACAGAATAAAAAAGTATTCCGGTCTTATTTGAATTACATTATTACCCCTTTGAATTTCAATGAATCCCCCTTTGTCCTCTATAAAATTTCTGATCGCATTATATAGATTGGGATCCGGCATAGGAATAATGATCTTGCCTTTACGTTCATCATATCGAATGTTATTTTTCAAACTCATAAGTGAATCTGTCCATTTGAATGTTTGTGGATATCTTGCCTGTTTTTTTATTTTTAATGTCCTTACTTTTTCCTGAGGAATGCCTAACAGATGTCCAATACGATAATCCGAACACACTTTATAGTCCAGCACACCAGAATTGTCTTTATTTGCTTGTATCATGGCATCCATCAGAATGCTAAACATTTTCAGTTCTATTTCGGATTTTGAAGTTGCACCAAAGTTGCCATTATAAAACATAGCTGCAATTTCATCAAACGCTTTCGCTTTTGCTTTTATCAAATCGCTTTCTTCGTAAAGGTTGTTGTAATAATCTAATCCGTATTTGCTGTCCATTGCATTTACCTCCTCAATCTGTAGCATTCATTCGACAGGGTTAAGTTATGTTTATATTTGTATGTATCAAATCATCATTTCACTTTCAGTTTCCAGTCTGACACATCACATTCACCATAGTCATTCTTTCCAGCCGCCACCACTGTGCCGTCTGCTATCAGTCCTACGGTTTGACTGCCTCCTGCCGCAACTGCCACAACATTCTTCCAGCTTGACACTTCACACTGACCATCGTCATTCTTTCCAGTTGCCACCACTGTGCCGTCTGATTTCAGTCCTACGGTGTAATCGCCTCTTGCCGCAACTGCCACAACATTCTTCCAGCCTGACACATCACACTGACCAAAGTAATTATGTCCAGTCGCCACCACTGTTCCGTCTGATTTCAGTCCTATGGTGTGACTGCCTCCTGCCACCACTGCCACAACATTCTTCCAGCCTGACACATCACACTGACCATCGTAATTATGTCCAGTCGCCACCACTGTGCCGTCTGATTTCAGTCCTATGGTGTGACTGTATCCTGCCGCAACTGCCACAACATTCTTCCAGCTTGACACATCACACTGACCAATGCCATTAGATCCTGTTGCCACCACTGTGCCATCTGATTTCAGTCCTATGGTGTGACTGCCTCCTGCCGCAACTGCCACAACATTCTTCCAGCTTGACACATCACACTGACCACTGCCATTAGATCCTGTTGCCACCACTGTGCCGTCTGATTTCAGTCCTACAGTGTGATAGTATCCTGTCGATAAGCATTTCCCTGCTTCCTGAAAAGAAAATGACGGATCATTTTTCAATGCTTGGAATGATGGCGCTGCAAGCTGCATGAAACACTCCATAATCAATTCATTTGAAGCACCATATCCATTTAATTTTTCAAGAATAGCAATCGCTTCTTCATACTTTCCACTGCTTATCAGTGACTCTGCTTGTTCTTGTTTTGCCTGTAAAATCAATTCATTAGCGTTACTATTTCCATTTAATTTTTCAAGAATAGCAATCGCTTCTTCGTACTTTCCACTGCTTATCAGTGACTTTGCTTGTTCATGTTTTGCTTGTAAAAGTAACTCATTAGCGTTACTATTTCCATTTAATTTTTCAAGAATAGCAATCGCTTCTTCGTACTCTCCATTCTCAAAAAGAGATTTTGCATTATTATACTGAACGGTCGGAATGATGACAAACACAAGTAAACTTCCCAGAATAATTCCTACCACTAGTACGCAAATTACTGCCACTACTATTTTTCTTTTCCTTGCTTTTGCCGCTTTTACCGCTCTTGCACGCTGTTCTAATGCGATTCTTTCTTCAAGCTGAGGTTTTGCCTGACGGCATTGTTCGATCAACTGTTCGCACTCCTGCTTCTTTTGCGGCATATCGGAAAAGTCCGTATACTCATCAAACTGCGACGCAAGTTTTTCGGCTTCCTTAATAATGGCATCACATTCCTCCGGGTGTTGTACTGCCTCATATTGTGTTTTGGCATCGTTTAGTGCATGACATATTACTTTATACGAATCTTTTCGATCCAATGCTCGAATCCGTTCGTCACACCGGCTGATATATGATTTTGCATCCTTATATTCTCCAAGCTGTAAAAAGATACTTTTAGCCCTTTTCAGACCGTCCTGCACTACATTTCGAGAATCAAACAAACGCTTTGCCTTATTATATGTATTTTGCAGGTATGTCTGCCTGTTTTGTTCATTGATATATGTGATACACTCCTGCATCTCCGCTTTCAGACCGTCACCGCCGAAACGCATGATCTTCTGATAATTTGCGCTTTGGTCAAACGACTTTGGCTGATGCTTTAAGTCGTCACGCTTTTTGACGTGTAACTCCGCCATCAGCTTGCCAAGATAAGCCTCTCCGTTTTCTGGGTCGAGGTCAAGCACCTTTTCGCAGTATTCGTCCGCGCTTTTAAAGTCGCCGTCCTCCAAGAAAATGAACACTCGTTTCATCAAAGACGCAACGCCTGCGGTGGCAGCAGCAGAATCAGGTATTTGTTTTGACACAGCAGATGTTTTCACTGCTTTCTTGTCAACGACTTTTTTGATTCCTCGCACGATATCATTGATAAAGCCGATCTTGCCCATATCCTGCGCCTGCAGGTGCGCAAATTCTTCGGGCAGCTCATAAGCGTCCATATCTTTATAGCAGGGGATCAGCAGCTTTGAGCGGTCTGTTTTCATTATTTTCAAATAACGACCCCACTCATTCCTGACCCATACCGCATTGAAATATTCGGGCTTTGTGCCGATGGCAAGCATGACCTTTGCGCTGTTCAAAGCGGCAAAAATACACGGTTCATAGGCAGAGCCCAGTTTATCTTCCAGCGAGATGGCGGCATAAAACACCTTGAAACCCTCGTTTGTCAATTGATGATAGATCTCATTTCCGATCACGCTGTCGGGTGTACGGCTGCCGTTATCGCTTTCTTTGTAGCATATAAACACATCATAGGGTTCTTCTTTGGCAGACAACGCCAGTATTTCCTTTTGCAGTCTGTCGATCTCCTTTGCCTCACGCTCATAAATAGCCCGCTGAACAGGATCGGCACAGCGCAAGGCTTCTTTATAATCCTCATCCGAAATGATCGAATCAAAGGAAGTACGGTGACAGGTGGGAATGCGCTTGAAAGTAGCAGGGTCTTCCACATATTCGATGCCATATTTGCACAGGATCAGTCCCCAGTGAGCCTCCGGTTCATCCGGCGCATTCTGGATGATCTTTTCATAGATCTGCTCCGCCTTGTCAAATTCACTTTTCATACGCAGAATATTGGCGCGGTTAAAAAGTGCCTGTAAATTTTCATCCTGTTGGCTTGGCACTGTCTGCATGGTCCCGCAGTATTCACATTCACAGATCTTTATCCCCTCAGCGATCTCCAACGATCCGCCGCACATTTTACACTTAAAAACGCTCATCACGATACCTCCATGTTCACTAAATAAAAATCACTTTCTTTAAGTGTACTACAAATGTATTCCGAACACAAGTATTTTCGATATTTTTCTCAAAAAAACAGAAAAGCCGCCCGGACTTTCACCCGGACGGCTTTTCTCATGCCCCGATATGTAACCTCTCCGCAATCTCTTTGATCGCCATAATAAAGCTGTGTTCCTGTGTCAATGTTATCCGCAAGGGGTCGCCCTCTCTGATTCTCAGTGTCCGGCGAATCTCCTTCGGGATAACGACTCTGCCGACGAAAATCTTCTGCCGAGGAAAATCTTCTGCCGACGAAAATCTTCTGCCGACGAAAATCTTCTGCCGAGGAAAACCTTCTGCCGATGAAAGTCTTCTACCGAGGAAAACCTTCTGCCGAGGAAAGTCTTCTGCCGAGGAAAACCTTCTGCCGAGGAAAATTTTCTGCCGAGGAAGGGCTTTTACAGATTGGCAAAGATCTGATACAGCAGCTTCATCGACTCCTTGCTTTCAATATATTCATGCTCATGATTGGTTCCTGTCTGAACGAGCCTCCCTTTGTCATACGCCAGAAGCCTTGTAAACGGTACCGGCTGCCACGCTTCGTCGCTGAGGGGTACAGTGGCAAACAGGATACTGTTTGGTTTGCTGAGATAATACAGCGTTCCCCGACAGTTGGTATGCACATACAGACATTTGCCGTCCGAAAAAAGCAGATTCAGTTTATTGCTCGGCGACATGGAAGCAACCAGCGAATCGAATAAGGCAAAGCGTTCTTCAAAATTCAGTGCGCCGCCCTTTTCGTTCTGCGCCTGATTCAGCTTGTCGATAAGATACAACAGTATTCTCTCGCTGTCCGTATCGCCCTGCTGTTTTCTGAAATATTCACTCAGCTCCGGACAGTCAAAAATCGTCCCGTTATGCACCAGCGTCCATTGCCTGCCGGAATTATCCACTGCCGCAAAAGGGTGACAGTTCCTGTATTCGACGTTTCCGATCGTTGCATAACGGATATGGGCAAGCAGTAATGCCGCACAAACCGGCTGGGACAATCTTTCTTTCAGATAATGGCTGTCCACCGCCCTGACGCTTTCTTTTTCAATCAGCATACCGCAGCGGTCAGCAAACGCCAATCCCCACCCGTGAGGGTGCTGCCGGCTGTGACTGAAAAAAAGCCGCAGATAGTCATTGACAGCAGCGGCATTTTTTGATGACACTCCGAATAATTCACACATAGCCTATGCGCTCCCTGTATGCTTTGGCAAGCTCCATTCCCTTTTTCATATAATCATCAGCAAAGCGGGCGCTGACTATTTCGGCATAGCTGCAGCCCTTTTCTGTCTTTGAAAGCTGATAATCCACCGTATCCGTCCATTCGGGGAAATACTGCCCGACAAAATCTCTGATCTCCGCCAGCGCTTCGACTGCCCTCGTTCTGATGCCTTCGCTGCCGAAAACAGCCGCATCTTTCACGTCGCTGACCGCCTTCATCTGATCAGAGCTGCTGTACATCTGTTGACTTAAAGAGGCAAGATACAGCATCAATATATGGACAAAGCGGATATCCTCATTAAAAATACCCGTCTCGGAAAGCGGATTGACGTCCGTCACACGAAGCTCTATATGATTGATTCCCTTTTGGGCAAGCGCCTGCAGGCTGTTGGCGCCCTTCGGCTTTAGTCTGACAGGATAATACAGCTCAGAAACAGACCGCAGGTGTCCGTTGTCAATATATCTCTGAATGCTCCTGACGTAGCTTTGCAGATCCGTATAGTCAAAAACCGGCGTGAAGTAGTTCCAGTAACCGAGCTCCGAACAGCGGACAGAGGAATATATATTGCTGTTTGTTCCGACACTGTTGTCCGCCACGGGACTTGCCGCTGTCAGATATACCACCAGCCACGCATACTTTGCCAGCCTTGCGCCAAGCTCCAGATAGATCCGGTTTTTATAGTCATCAAAGCTTTTTTCGCCGCTTTGCTCAAAGCCTTCCCTCAGCAGCGCTTCTGTGAAGGAAAAGTTCAGGTGAATGCCGGACAGCAGCATTTTGCGCTTTCCGTATTTTTTCGCAAGATACTCACGGTATACCGACTTGCTTTTCATACTGTCGCTGTACTGCGCTATCGGTATTTCCGCCTCTGCGCTGACCCTCGGCGGGTTGGAAAACGGCCATAGATATTCGTCTTGTTCCCTCAGCGTGCGGTTCACTGTTTTTTGCAAAGAAACTAACTGTGCATTGACCTCTTCCGGCGACTGAAACACATCGCTGATCAGCTCAATCTGATTTTCACAGAAATCACGGTCAATGTTCTTATGCTCTGCGAAAGGGTGAGGCGTCCTTGAAAGGCTGCCGTCACTGCAAACACGCAGACTTTCCCGTTCTATTCCGAATTCCGCCTGCTTCAGATACTCCCTGACGGCAGGCTGCTGCATATTAAAAAGCATCGTATCATCTCACTTTTATTTAATTCATAGTAATTTGATAGGTATTGAAGGTGTAATAACCTATCTGTTTGGTAGGTTATTATATCATAAATCATCAGGGTTGTCAATGCTTGTAAAAACAACTATCCTCCACCGCCGAGCCGCCTGTGTACAGATATCCAAAACATACTGTCACAAAAAACGCAGAGGCTTTCCCCTGCGTTCGGCTGTATTGGTTCCTGTGTTCTGTTTTCTGTTTTCTGACAGCGACTCCTTCCGGCAGACTTGCCGCTCAGAAGACAAAAGCACTGTCACGGTTCCATATCATCACACGCCTGTTATTTATGCCTGCTTCTGATAGAAAGGAGCAGCCGATTGTACCGCACGGCGTCCGATATCACTGTTGTAATCCACAAAGTTAAAGCCAACGCCTCCCGTCAAAGGTCCCACCTGCTGCGCCATCTGTTGGAACACCGCAGGAGCAGTTCCGCTGAAATTGACAACACAAACATATACAAAGCCGCCGGCATTTTTCATACATCTGAGATACGCTGCCAGAATGCCCGATTCGCTCTGCATCAGTTGCTGCAGGCGCTGCATCATGGCTTCGGGAACGCTCTGCGGCTCAAAAAACGGCGACGAAGGATTCATCTGCGGCTGAACGGCATTTGGCTGCGGCTGAACGGCATTTGGCTGCGGCTGAGCGGCATTTGGCTGCGGCTGAGCGGCAGGCTTTGATTCAAAGCGGCGCCTGATACCCTGTACCGTGTTGCGGTCCATCAGCATATTGAAACCCAGAGGATTGATGTTGATAAACTGACCGTGAGCGCAGAACTGTTCTATATCGCTGAAGCTGATGACGTTTCCCGCACAGGTTTTATCTCTGTCCAGCTTGCTGAATTCTACCCAGTCCGTAAAGACGGGAATATAACAGCCTCCGTTCGCTTTGGGAATCACGGCAAGCTCCAGAGAAGCTCCGCCAAAGCTCACCTGACGGACAGCCGTTCCTTTCGGCGGCTTGCCGTCCATAACCAGCGGCAGCAGATAGTCGGCTTCTGACAGTGCCTTCATAAAGGCTGTCTGCACTTCCGGATCTTTAACGCCGGTGTATTGGTTCAGAAAAAACCTGTTGGCATATTCCATCAGCTTCGCATTCATCACCGGACGCTGCTGCGGCGGCAACGATGAAAAATCAGGCTCATTGAGAATCTCTGACAGCTTGATTCTGATAAACGTCTGACCGTTGTCGATAATCAACTGCTGAATGCCGTTACGGTAGAAATCGCTGAAAAGTGAAACTCTGTAGGATTTTTCACACTCCATCGTGTCAATGGCTATCTTTTTGCCGGCAAGATACTCTTTGAATGCAGTGCAGAATTCAGGCTCCGAAAAAATAAAGGCAGTGACAAGACCGTTTTGCATCTCGGTATAATGATTCCTGACAGCAGGATAATAGGCTGTCCAGAGCAGGTCACGCTGCTGCAGCTCGTCAATCAGCGCAAGCATGACCGAATTATCTTGTGTTTCGGCATATTGTTTGATAAGCGCCTGAATATTGTTCATAATGTCCTCCGATCATCAACGACAGATAGTAATTTTATAGTATTATTATAATATTCCTCTGTCGGCTTGTCAACACGGAACCGGCGACTTCTGACAAAACAGCCACACGGAAGCCCTCGCAAGGAACGCTTTTTGACCGACAGCCACACGGAAGCCCTTGCAGGAACGCTTTTTGACCGACAGCCACACGGAAACCCTCGCACTCCTTTTCTGAAACCGCCGACTTTCCGAATCGCTGACTTTCCAAACCGCCGTCGTTCATGCATAGCTGCCCTTTGCCCGGCACGAAAACGGAAATTGCTTTCCGGAATACGACAGAAGAAAAGCGGAAATCAATACGCCGCAAAAGATGATGACAGCATTCAAAAGCGCCGGAGCAAGCCCGCAAGCTGTCAAACAAATCGTCCGGCAGGGTGTGAAAGAGAAAAAATGAAAAAAAGAGAAATTATCGGTTGAATATCCCCGATAATTTGGTATAATAGAAGGATAGGAAAAGTCAGGAAAGATGAAGATTTTTTCCGTAAGCTAATAATAAAAGGATGGATCAAGAATGTCAAAGACAGTCAGAACACGATTTGCCCCCAGTCCCACCGGCTTTATGCACGTGGGAAACCTGAGAACGGCATTGTATGAATATCTCGTAGCCAAATCCATGGGCGGCACCTTTGTGCTGCGAATTGAAGATACCGATCAGGAACGCAAGGTAGAGGGCGCTGTTGATATTATCTACAAGACCATGAAAAGAGCCGGACTGATCCATGACGAAGGACCGGATATCGGCGGAGAATACGGTCCTTATGTACAAAGCGAACGCAAGGATATGTATATGCCGTACGCTAAAAAGCTGATCGAAATGGGCAAAGCATATTACTGCTTCTGCAGCAAGGAACGGCTGGATATGCTGCGTGAAAATGCGGACGAGCCCGGCGCAGGCTATGACAGACATTGCCGCAGCCTTTCAGATGAAGAAATACAGCAAAAGCTGAAGGACGGCGTTCCCTATGTCATTCGTCAGAAAATGCCGCTGGAGGGTACTACTACCTTTACCGACGCTGTTTACGGCACTATCACGGTAGACAACAGCGAGCTGCAGGATCAGATTCTGATGAAGGCGGACGGCTTCCCCACTTATAACTTTGCCAACGTCATTGACGACCATACCATGAACATTACCCACGTTGTCAGAGGCAGCGAGTATCTGTCCTCTACGCCGAAGTATAATCTATTATATGAAGCATTCGGCTGGGAGATTCCTACCTATATCCATCTGCCGCTGATTATGGGCAAGAATGACGACGGCTCCATTTCAAAGCTTTCAAAAAGACACGGCGCTACCAGCTTTGAGGATCTGACAAAGGCAGGCTATCTGCCCGAAGCAATCATCAACTATATTGCTCTGCTGGGCTGGTGTCCGAAGGATAATCAGGAAATATTCTCCTTGCAGGAGCTGACGCAGAATTTTTCCATAGACGGTATCAGCAAATCTCCTGCTGTCTTTGATTACGACAAATTAGAATGGTTCAACGGTGAATATATCAAAGCAATGACCGTTGAGGAATTTGCCAAGGTTTGTGAACCTTATTTCAAAAAGGCATTGGGAGATCAGCCCTTTGACTATATCAAGTTAGCAGGTATTTTGCAGCAGCGCACCACCAAACTGACAGATATTCCCGAAAAGATCGCATTTTTCGCACAGCAGCCGGATTATGACAAAGACCTGTTTGTCAACAAAAAGAGCAAAACGACACTGGAAAACACTCCTTCGCTGCTGAAAGCAGGCATTCATGCGCTGGAGTCACTGTCCGAATGGAATCACGACAGCATACACGACTGTCTGATCAATCTCGCAGCAGAGCTTGGCGTCAAGAACGGCACAGCTATGTGGCCGGTTCGTATCGCTGCTTCCGGTATGGCTGTAACACCGGGCGGCGCAGTGGAGATACTGGACATTCTCGGAAGAGAAGAAGCGCTGAAGAGATTGTATGCCGGTCTTGCCAAACTGGAAGCAGTCTGATGTCTCCGGAAACAAGCTTAATCCTCCTGAAAACGATCTTAATTCTCCGGAAACAAGCTTAATCCTCCGGAAACAAGCTTAATCCTCCGAAAACAAGCGTAATCCTCCGGAAAACGATCTTCTCCGGCTGTGTTGAAAGCCCGCACAGCTCCTGCATTCAGCGACTTGCCAACAAAACGCCTTGGCATTCAGTGACTTGCCAACAAAACGCTCCTGCATTCAGCGACTTGCCAACAAAGCGCTCCTGCATTCAGCGGCTTGCCAACAAAACGCCTTGGCATTCAGCGGCTTGCCAACAAAACGCTCCTGCATTCAGCGGCTTTCATCAGCAATCTAATATGATGGAAAGGCAGTTCAGGAAACAATGCTTTTCAAAGATCAGCTACCATGAGTAATATCCCACCGAAAAGGAGAGAAAATAATGGCAGAAGAAATCAAGGCGGCAGAAAATGCCGCAGGTAATTTTATCAGCGATTTTATCAAAGAAGATATTGCACCGGGCGGACAGTATGAGGGCAAAACGGTGCATACCCGTTTCCCACCCGAACCGAACGGTTATCTGCATATCGGTCACGCCAAAGCAATTTGTGTAGACTTCGGTATGGCAGAAAAATTCGGCGGCATCTGTAACCTGCGTATGGACGATACCAACCCCACAAAAGAAGACGTTGAATACGTTGACGCTATCAAAGAAGATATCTCTTGGCTGGGCTATCATTGGGACGACAGATTTTATTATGCGTCCGACTATTTTGATCAGATGTATGAATATGCGGTAGAGCTGATCAAAAAAGGTCTTGCCTATGTTTGCGAGCTGACTCCCGATGAAATGAGAGCCAACCGTGGCGATCTTTCCAACCCTGCTGTCAGCCCCTACCGTGACAGACCTGTGGAAGAAAGCCTTGCCCTGTTTGAAAAGATGAAGAACGGCGAAATCGAAAACGGCAAAATGACGCTTCGTGCAAAAATTGATCTGGCAAGCGGCAACTTTAATATGCGTGACCCGGTCATCTATCGTATGAATCGTCTGCATCATCACAGAACAGGTGATAAATGGTGCATTTACCCCATGTATGACTTTGCACACCCGATTGAAGACGCTCTCGAGGGAATCACCCACTCACTCTGTACGCTTGAATTTGAAGACCACAGACCGCTGTATGACTGGTTCATCAAAAATACTTCCGTACCCGCTGTTCCCCGTCAGATTGAGTTTGCCCGACTTGGTATCAACAATACCGTCATGAGCAAAAGAAAGCTTCGCCAGTTAGTGGAAGAAAACTACGTTGCCGGCTGGGACGACCCCCGTATGCCTACCCTGTGCGGACTGAGAAGACGAGGCTATACCCCCGCTTCTATCAGAAATTTCTGCGAGAAAATCGGTGTTTCCAAAACCAACAGCGTAGTAGAATACAGCTTTTTGGAGCATTGCCTGAGAGAAGACCTGAATCTTCATGCTCAGCGTGTTATGGTCGTCATCAACCCGATCAAGCTCATCATCACCAACTACCCCGAAGGTCAGAGCGAAAGCTTTGAGATTGAAAACAATCCGAACAATCCCGAGGACGGCGTCCGTACCGTCACCTTCAGCCGTGAATGCTATATTGAAGCAGAGGATTTTCTCGAGGAAAAAATCAAAGGCTACAACCGCCTGTATCCCGGCAATGAAGTGCGGCTGAAATCCGCCTATATCGTGAAATGCACCGGCTGTAAAAAAGACGAAAACGGTAACGTAACCGAGGTGTATGCGGAATATGATCCGGCTACCAGAGGCGGTGACACCCCCGACGGCAGAAAGGTGCGGGGTACGATTCACTGGGTAGACGCCGAAAACTACGTTGACGCTGAGGTTCGTCTGTATGACAATCTCTTTACCGATCCTGAGCCGGATACCGGAGATAAGAATTTTCTGGATTATATCAACCCGGAAAGCCTGTCAGTCCGGCTGAACTGCAAGGCGGAACGTTCCGTAGCAAAAGCAGACGCCTCTTCCCGTTATCAGTTCATGCGTCTGGGATATTTCTGCGCTGATAAGGACAGCTCTCCCGAACATCTGATCTTTAACCGGAGTGTTTCTTTGAAGGACGGCTTCAAAAAGAAATCCTAAGCTCCTTATACCCTGAATAGTATAGCTTTTAAACACCTCAAAAAAGTGTATGCTGTTTCTCTGCAGACAGCATACACTTTTTTCCTGTCTCCGGTCGGGTCAGGGGGACTTTTGCGAAAAAGTCCCCCGAACACAAAGTAGGCACGGTAAAGTCAGTCCGTGAATTGAATATGCACTTTCAGAGAAAACAGCCACAAGCAGCCCTTTAGGGGCTGTGACGGCGGAATGCGTGATTGGCAGCGGCGGATTGCCGCTGCCCGTGCCGGACGCCTGCGGAACTGAAGTTGCGAATCAGTATGATGTGAGTGAGCGTCAGCGAACGTCAGCGGAATTGTCCTGTGCGGTCACGCACCGCCAAGGGGACGCCCTCTCTTGCAGGGCGTCCCCTCTCAAAAAACAGTCCACTGGACTGTTTTTTTATTCACCCCTTGCGAAGCGCTTTGTAACTGCGGGGCTTTGCCCCACACCCCCCAAGGGCTGTCCCCCTAATCGGGTCCGTCCCCTCTGTCGCGTTGCGACATCTCCCCATCTTATGGGGAGTCACTCCGCCAAAGGAACACAGTCCCTTTGGAATCCCACTCATATGCTTTTGAAAATTATTACGTTTATCGGTTGTTTACTGTTTCGGGATACA
>JBGUWM010000071.1:0-4394 GCA_045221175.1 Acutalibacteraceae bacterium
CACAATGACCGCCCCAAGTTCCGAGGATAGGGTGATTGATATGGTGGCGCAAATCAATGATACCAACCAACCGATTATCTTTTTTGCATATAGCAAAGTAGGTAGTTGAAGGAACATCAACTCCTGTCTGCTCACAGGTTTCTTTGCTTGTCCTTAACTGACACCAACGTATCCATTCTTCGGCAGAAGCTGCTTCATCAAGAGATAAACAGCCTGCAAATTGACTTTCGCTGCTATTATCGTAATCAAAAACTTCCTGACGGAATTGCCAAACTTGTTCTGCGTATTCGGGTGTAGCTTCAATCAAATATATATCAGTCATTAGATATTTATCTCCTTTGCGTCTTTAGGCAAATTCTTTACAGCGTTTAGGAATTTCATACAGTTTTCCGCTTCTTTATCATTAAATGGATATTGTAATTCTTCGGCAACCCAAACAGCTGTTTCTTTGAACAAAGGGCACATTTCATCTACCGACTGCCAAATATCATTTATATCAGCTCTACAATATGTTCTCAAGTATATTTTCCATTCCTGATTCGAAAGCCATTTATACATATACTTTGCCGACTTGCCAACGCTGACCGAGTAATCGGTTATTACGCCAACCTTCCAAGACAACATTTTCTCCAACTGCTTTCTGACAACATAATTCAGCATATCTTGAACACAAGGGATTTCCTCACGCCACAAACCTTTTGCAACATTGTTTAGGCACCACCAAAACTCCGTACAAGTGCAAACAAATTGCGCTTTTGAGGGTTTAGCTACCCAATACGTCCTGTCGGAGGATTCGGGAATATCGGGCAAGCAATTATCTTTATCCAATAAAACTTTGCAAAGACTGTCGTTTACTATATTTGCCCTTGCGTGTTCAATGCTTTCAATGTGCAAATCAATTCTGTTGCCATCTGTAAACTGCATTAACCAACCGTAGAAATTATCCTTATCGCTTGGATAATCAGGGTGTTCGTCAGGAAATTGCATAAATAAAATTTCGCCAAATTGGTTGATCCAATCTTTATCCACGATAAATGGCTTTGTTTCAGTAACTACATATACAACATCATAATCTTGAAAAATATCTTTCGGCACATTCGGATTTGTTCTTGAACCATTGAGATAAACGGCTCGTATCCTTTCGTCGCTTTGAGCAATGCTTATGATTAAATCATACATTTCTTTTTCCGTTCTCATAACTAAACCTCAACCGCTGCGTCCATAGCTAAATCCATAGCCAAGGCAAAATGACGATTACCCCAATTTCGCGTGTCGTGCGATTCGATATTCGCTAATGAATCCGCAGTGAATAATAACTGACCGAATATTATGTTACGAAATTCCGCACAGGCGGCAAGTGAAGCGCACTCCATTTCCACCACGGAACAGCCCTCTGCTTTGCGATACTCTACCATTTCTTTCGTTTCACGGTAAAAGCCGTCTGTAGTCCATGTTTTACACTTTTTATAGCGAAAACCACGATTATCCAGCACCTTGGCTATCACATTTATAGCATTATCATTGAGCGATACTTCCCGTGAAGGCGGCAAATAATGATAGGATGTTCCTTCCTGTCGCAATGCAGAAACAGGAATATAAAAGTCACCTTCATTATCAGCGAATAAAGCACCGCAACATCCTGCAGCAATAATCTTTTTCACACCGCCTGCAATCAACTGTTCCATAATTTGAGTTGCCGCCGCACCGCCTAAGGGAGCCTGACAAACGGCAAGCTCAACACCGTTATGAATCGTTTTATATACAGGAAATAGTTTTGTTATCGTGATGAATTGACCGATGATTTCACAATCATTTTCCAAAGCATAATTCTCAACTTCCGTTTCCATAAAGAGCATTACAGCCCTTTCGGGAAAGTGAAAATTAGTGCTGTGACCGGGCAAAATTATCGCTTTGCTTTCTGTATCATATTCTAAAATAGGATAGTCATTTTTATTTAAGCTCATAGTGATTATTTCCTTTTTGTTTTATAAAATTTTATCATAAAAATGTTGATATAGCAATAGCCGCCAAGCAGGAGATTATCCCACTTGGCGGCAGTATAAGTTTATCTTTCGTGCTCGTGCGGCTTTCTGTTTCTCTGTTGTTGTGCTTCCCTTCGCTGCTGATAAGCATATTCACGGACAGCTCGCATATCAATATCGTCGTCGAGCTTCATATCTGCATCACGGACGCTGCTGAAAAATGTGCTGCGGGAGAAATGTGCGCCGTATGAATTTGAAATTTGATTGAGAGCGTTGCGCTCTTTATCGGAGCGAATATCTAAACGTGCCTTTCCAAATTCTCCCACGTTGAAGCCTTGGGCTTGCTCCTTGTATTCATCGTATTGCTGTAAGGCTTCGTTCAGCTCGGCGGTGTATTTTTCTTCTCGTTTGTCTAACTCTGCAAGGGCGGATTCCATTCGGTCAAGGCTGTCATTGACCGTAGATACATCTTTATCGTCGGTACGCTCCATAGCGATAATCAAACGAGCCTTTTCGGATTTCAGTTCTTCAATTTCTTCCGTCAGCTCGGCGATACGGCGAGCCAAATCACGGTGAGTGATGACCTTGATAACGGGAGTGGACTTCTTCTGCTTTTGAAGCTCCTTCCGTTCTTTCTTCTTTGAAGAGATCTGCTTGACAATAACCTTGTAGCTTTCATAATTCGCCTTTAATTCCTTAACATAATCGGTAATATTGCGCTTGCCGATTTTGGTGTGCAGGATATGATAGCTGATAACAATGACTTTTTCTCGCAGAGATTCAATCGCTTCGGCGAGGGTGGGGACGGTATTTTTGACCGCCTGTGAGATCTTCGCAAACGCAGCTTTCAGCTCTCGTAGCAGAGCGTTATCCGCTTTGATTTGACGGTTAATTTCACAGCGGTCGGCAATCAATCCTCTGCGCTCCATCGCTTGTGCGACATAGCCTTCATGAATCGTAGGCTGTTCGTCGATCCCTCTGGCGGTGTGACTGCGGTGGTCGATGTGAGCGTCGGAGCGATTTGCTTCATCAAGATATTTGTTCGTGATTTGTGCCCAATTCTCACGCCAAACGACAAGCTGCTCGTCGCTGTTCCAACGTGCCGTAATCGGATTCTGCCGTCCAAATTTTGTGCTTTTCGGATATTTGTTGACTCGCTCATAGCCATGTTGCTCCGCTTCTGACGGCGGCATATACACCTTCTTTTTGCCGACATAATATTGATATTGCTTCTCCCAGCCCTGTGCTTTCGCTTGCAGAAACTCGGCGGCGGTGAAGCCTTTTTCTTCTCCGTTGCGTTTACAAAGATATTCCTTTTCGGTCTTGTACTGCCACTTGCCTTTGTTGTCCAACGGTCTGACGGTAAGCATAATATGAGCGTGGGGATTGTGTCCGTCGGTGTCGTGAATAGCGACATCGGCGCACATTCCTTCCGCAACGAAGTTGTTTTGGATATATTCTGGGAGCAGATTGATCCATTGTTCTTTGCCGAGTTCAACGGGCAGAGCGACAACCAACTCACGGGCAAGCCGGCTGTCCTTTGTCTTTTCGGCACGTTCGACAGCGTTCCATAACATACTTCTGTCACGCCAAAGTTCGGGTGCATTGTCGGGTAAAAAGATATGCTCCCACACAAGACCGTGCTTACGGGTAAAGTCGTGATTCACTCCGTCATAATCGTTCAAAATCTCGGAACAGCTCATATAGGCGGAAGCGGCAACAGCGCTTCTGCCGGAGCTGCGACTGATAACTTTTGCTTCTAAATGGTAGATTGCCATAACATTTTATCAAGCCTTTCTATTAGGTTTTTGTTTCTTTTTACAAAAAGAAATCGGGTATCGTCGCAGCGATACCCACGATGTCAAGGCTGTGGTACAGCGTTGACAATGCGGTTGTCGGACAGGCAACCGTACGGAAGGTGACGGCTCTGCGGCGGCTTCCGCAAGGCTCCAACGGAGCCGCAACCCTCGGAGAGCGCACGTCTGCTTTAGCAGTACCACCGCCCGTTTTATGGGTGGTGAGTAAGTGCGCCCTTCGGGATAAAGAAGAAACGCTCCGATTACTCGAAGCGTCCCATTGATAATGATTATTTGATTAGACTGCATAGATAGCCCTCCAACTGTTCCAATGACATTTGCCTAACTTGCGGTATAGCTTTCTCTAAAATGGCTCCCTCTTGGATGAGCCGATGTGTCCGTGCCGCTCGCTCCTTTACACGGTTGCGAGCCTGCGCTTCTTCCAGTCGGTGCTTTGCCTGTAAAAATTCTTTCTCTGTAAAACTCATTAAAAATACCTCCAATCAAAAAGGCGGCTTGTGAAATTGCTCTCTCACAAGCCGCCGCAGCGTTAATTGTTATTCTGTTTTTGTTCTTTATGCTTTTGCCAACGTTTTCTGTTGTAATTCCTGTTACG
>JBGUWM010000072.1:0-2139 GCA_045221175.1 Acutalibacteraceae bacterium
TATGAGAAGACCCATAGGGGAATGGAACTGCCGGCACTTTGCCTATCCCTTTGACACCCGCTACAGCAAGCGCACCTACACGCCGGAACAGCTGCAGAAGTTCATCGACGACAACAAACGGGGCTGCACTGTGGGAGACAGGCACATGACCCTTTATGAAGCATCCCGGTTCATGCGCAGCATTGAAACTCAGATACGCCGCGAAAAGGACACCGCCGTTGCCGCACAGGCCGCCGGAGACGAGGGGCTTCGCACAGACTGTCAGATCAGGATAAACGATCTGTCAAAAACCTACAAAGAGGTGACTGAGGCATCCGGACTGAAACCCAGACGAGAGAGGATGACTGTTGAGGGGTTCAGGAGGGTAAAGGTACTTGATAAGAAAAAGAAAAGTGATATAATAGGTGTGACAGTAAATGCCGCAGGGCAGACTGTTAATATTGTACGAGGCACTGAAATTCATGCCAAACCAAACTCTATAACACAGGTCGTCAACAAAAAGGGTGGGATCGACCGGAATTTTTATGACGAAAACGGAGATCAGCGCTTGCAGATCTCAAACAACGGGCACGGACACAAGAAAGAAGAGGCAATGGGTGAACATGGTGAACACGCTCATGATTATAGCTACAATGCCGAAGGTAAACTAAAACACGGGGAAGCCCGTGAACTGACGGACATTGAGAGAGAGGAAAACGGTGATATACTATGACTCAAGCTCAAAAGATCAGAAACCGAATTGAAGACTGTGTTACACTTTTCGGATTCGAATATAACGGAATAGAAGGAAATGTTGATCCTTATTACTTGCCAGAAGAAAAACGTCAGGAATACTTGTTGTACTTTAACGGCGAGGAACAGACGGCTTTTGACATTGAGGATGTCATGAATACGCCTTTTATCGACGGGAAAACACTGTCTGAGGTAGCAGATAAAATCGAAATTACTGAATGGTAAACCGCTCTCTTTGAGGGCGGTATTTTTATGCCCGGAAGGAGATAATAATCGGGCAGAAAAAAAGACCGCCATGCTTTCGCAGCGGTCCGGATGTTATTCGACCCAGTTTTCCAGATTAAGATCGGTAACTCTTTCAAATTCACGGATGTTGTTTGTTACAAGTGTGATTCGTTCTGCTCTGGCGTGGGCGGCGATCAACATATCCATCTGCCCGATGGGTGTACCTTTCCGCTGCAGATCGGCACATATACGTCCGTATTCGATGGCGGCAAAGTCATCAAAGGGAAGTATTGTCAGGGAAGTCAGCAGCTTTGTGAGGGCTGCTGAATTTTTCTGCGGAAAAGCGCTTTTTTCTACGCCGTGCCATAATTCTGCAAGCGTGATGCTTGATATGCACAGACCTTCCGGTATCTCCTCAACAAACCGGCGTATCACAGCCTCAGGCTTCTGCTTGATGGTGTAGATACAGATGTTGGTGTCGAGCATTTTCATAGTTCGTCCCTCTTGTCCGTAACATTGTTGATACGTCCTTCTGCCATAAAGTCGTCGGTAAACTCAGAAAGGCTTTCGATAAAGTTTTCTGCAGCTTTATCCTTTGGTGTCAGAATCAGGGAGTTGCCAATTCTCTGTACCAACACCTCGCCCTCAGGCAGGCGATACTGTTTCGGGATCCTGACAGCCTGACTTCTGCCGTTTTCAAAAATCTTTGCAGTTTCCATATATATCAACCTCCTGATAATAGTATATATCATGGTATATATTTTGTCAAGCGATTGAAAAATTTTTACGAGGTGATAACTTTGTCCTGGTTCAAAAGGAAAATAAAAAAATCGGAGGAGTCCGCTCCGGAAGAGCGGCTCTGGACAAGAGGGAGTATACTTGACCTGGGAAGGCTGCTGGGTATCGACCCTCAGCAGTATGACAGCGGAAGACTGTCGGAGGTAACGTACTTTGCCTGCCTGAAAATTCTTTCCGAAGCCGTCGCAAAGCTGCCCCCTGTCCCTCCAGAGGGTGACGGATGACGGCGGTGTGGAGGATGCGGTGAGCAGTCCGTTCTATCGTGCCGTAAGGATCAGACCAAACCCCTTCATGACACCCTCGTCCTTCTGGGAAGCGATGGAGAACAGCCGCAACCACTTCGGCAACGCTTATGCCTACATAAAACGCAGCATGGAGGGTGTG
>JBGUWM010000073.1:0-1738 GCA_045221175.1 Acutalibacteraceae bacterium
TGTTTCCCTTGACTGTGACTATAGTATACCAAACCGACTATGACAACATCATTACAAAAAACGGGGAAATTTGAAAAAGTTTAAAAACCTTTGTTTTTTAAATCTGCGACCAGCTGCACATAAAACTCTCTGACGTCAAAGCCCGGGATGTTTTCGCGGTTCAAATCCACCATATCGCCGTGAGAGATACCTCTCTTTCCCGGAACGGTCAAAAAGGTATAGTTTTCTCCCCAGCGAAAAGAGCTCTCCGAAACCAACCCGTCATTTGCGCCGTTAAAGTGTTTGGCTATATGATAGGTAAAATTCAACGGAAACTTTCCGTTTGTCGCTTTGTTAAGCTTGGAGCCCACGCTTTGGTAATAGATTCCCGGCATGTCGGCTGTGGTTTGATTAATAGCAGCGCAGTTTTTGTAAGTCAGGTCGTTCACAGCCGCCAGGAAATCCGGATTATCGTCGCCTGCTTTTCTGAGAGCGGCGTTATAACTTTTGGCGATAGAATTCTTTACGCCCTCGGGTATTTTTTCAAGCAGATAGTCAGCAAAGCGGCAGCCCCTGTGAGGTGTGTTGATGGTGGTAAGAGAGGCGGTATACGCGTCCGCTCCGCAGTGCGAAACGGCGTATCTGCAATCCAAGCCGCCCTTGGAATGAGCGATTATATTCACCTTTTCGCAGCCTGTTTCGCTGACGATCTGTTTGATTCTCTGCGCAAGCTCACTGCCGCTGTCAGCTACCGACAAAGCCGATTGATGATTGCCGTAGAAAACAGTTGCTCCGTTTCGTTCAAGCTCTTTCGGGATCCTGCCCCAGTAATTTACGGCTTTATAATCTCTGAAAAAAACGCCGTGTACCAGCAGCAGGGGATATTTGGTTTTACAGATCTGTCTGTCTCTGCGCTGAGCGTTCAGCTGTTCCTTTTCGTTTTCAAATTCGACCTCAGCGCGGCATGTGGAAATTATTGTTTTCAGTACAAATAAATGTGCAACGGGGATCAAGCCGCAGAGAATACCTATCACGCGTATTTTAATTCCGAGCTGAACAGAGGTGAGATAAACTCTGACGATCCCGTTCCAAAAAACAACAGACAGAACGGCAGCGGTCACAGCAGCGCTGATAAAGAAGCTGAGCGCAGCGTGCGGAAGCAGAAAAAACGCAGCAATTATGTAACCTGCGAGCGACATTGCCGCCGCAATCAAAAAAGATAGGAGCAAATCGGTACCCTCGGCACATATCCTTAACCTCGTTTTCCTGAATTTAAAGTTGAGCGGCGAAGGAATGATGTTTATCAACAAAAACAAAAGGACAAACGGCAAAATCAAAAAACTGCTATTGGGAATTAGACTGACGATTCCAAACAAACACGCAGTGATAAACACGATAACGGAATCCACCGCAAGGAACAAATACTTCATTTCATAGCCTTCCTATATATAAATTCAACCAGATGATTGCAAGATTATTCTATCACTCCTGACAAAAAATGTAAAGGCAAAAAAACCCGCGTGAAGATCAACTACTGTCTTCACGCGGGCTTTATAATATAGGAACTTGGAATTGGAGAGGCAAATTAGCCGCGTCTTGTAGCGGTGATGTATTCTTTGGCGGTTTGCTTGCCGGTGACGTTCTTGTTGGCGTCGGTGGTGAAGCGAACGGGGACGTTGTGCCACTTGCCGTCGATGGTGGCGTATTTCAAAACAGCGTTGGTGACTCCCTTATACTGACCAACCGCCTTAAAGGTGTA
>JBGUWM010000074.1:0-2969 GCA_045221175.1 Acutalibacteraceae bacterium
GACAGATCATCAGATCGACGGTTTTTTTGATTATGTTGTACCTCCCCTTGAAGGCTTCTGGTGGCAGGAAGGTATAAACGGCATAGATTATTCTCACAAAGAAGAATTTTGCTGGATAGCCCTGATACGTCTGCCGGATTTTGTGACAAAAGCTGATTTTGACTGGGCTGCTATTGAAGCGACAAGAAAAAAGAAAACAGACTTTTCCAAGGTGGAGTTTATGACTTATCACGAGGGTTTGTGCGTACAGTGTATGCACATCGGTTCTTACGATAACGAACCTGCAACTGTTGAGCTGATGGATAGTTATGCACAGGAAAACGGCTATGTAACCGACATATCCGATACCCGTTATCATCACGAGATTTATCTCAGTGACGCAAGAAAGGTCGATCCCGAAAAGCTGAAAACAGTTATCAGACATCCGATCAGAAAAGCAGATGATTAACGCTGCAAATATCATAACGGGATTCCGTATTGTTTTAAGTGCAGCCTTATTGTTCTGCCCTGTTTTTTCACCTGAGTTTTATATTCTGTATCTTGCGGCAGGAATTACAGATATGACAGACGGCACAGTTGCCAGAAAAACCAATACAGTCAGCAAATCCGGAGAAAGGCTTGATACTATAGCAGATCTTATATTTGTCGCAGTGTGCTTTATCAAGCTGATACCTGTACTTGACATTCCGTTATGGCTTTATATATGGCTCGCAGTCATTGTGCTTATCAGGATCGTCAATATCATTTCAGGCTTCGTGATTCAAAAAAGATTTATCATTCTCCATACGACAACGAATAAGCTGACAGGTGCGCTGCTGTATATTCTGCCGTTTACTCTGCAAATTGTCGATCTTTCATACAGTGCGGCTATTGCCTGTTGTTTTGCGACCTTTGCAGCAGTTCAGGAAGGACATTACATCAGAACCGGAAAAATCAATAAAAAATAGAGAAGCCGTGTTTCCCATAACGAGAATGGTATCCGCCCAATAACCCCGCGCCATGCCGAATTGAAGAAACCATGTTAAAATATACTCCGAATAGAAATACTCCAATGAAGTGAAACGGACTCCAATGAACTCCAACGAACTTCAATTGGAGTTGATTGGAGGTAATTGCATGGATAAAGTAGCAATGGTCAAGAAGGAAATACAACTGCAAAACTGGTCGGAGGCAGAGCTTGCAAGGCAAGAATCCGGTCTGACAGTAACACAGTGGTGCAGGCAGGAAAGGATCAGCACAAGCGCATATTATTATCGTTTGCGCAAGATCAGAGAAAACCTGTGTAAGCAGATACCTGTACCAGTTACTGAAATCAAGGAGAATACAGAAACAGAGCATGCGGAAATCAGAATCGTATCAGGAGATCTGAAAGTTGAGATATCATCAGATGTTCCTTCGGAAAAGATCGCAGCAATAATCGGTGCATTGAAATGCTGACGGAAATACTGATCGGGGCAACCGTGTATATCGTAACCGGATATACGGATATGCGAAAAGGAATAGACGGTCTTGCACAGATCGTAGAAGGTACTATCGGAAAGGATGTGTACAGTAAAGCAGTATATCTGTTCTGTCGAAGGAATAACACAAAGATGAAAGCACT
The DNA here is from genome assembly GCA_045221175.1 of Acutalibacteraceae bacterium. Lineage (GTDB taxonomy): Bacteria > Bacillota > Clostridia > Oscillospirales > Acutalibacteraceae > UBA1213. Next base: position 1,604 of record JBGUWM010000074.1, read on the forward strand.
TGTGTGGGACGGAGACGGATTTTTGCTGCTTTACAAAAGGCTGGATAACGGACGTTATCGTTGGCCAAGAACAGAATGCGAGGCAAAGCAGCTTACCTCACAGCAGCTTAGATGGCTGATGGAGGGTCTTGAAATTGAGCAGAAAAAAGCGATCAAACCGGGCCAAAGAAAATGTTTGTATTGAGTTCATAGCATGGATACAGTATGTTCACCTGCTTATGATAGAATAAAAATATCATATACAGGAGATCATGAGTTATGGAAGAACAAAGAAAAGAACGTACAATAGATGAGCTTGCCGCCGAAAATGACGCTCTGCGTAAAAAAGCTGACGAACTTAATAAAGAAATCGAATATCTTCAGCAGCAGGTGAATTTCCTCAAAAAATCAGTATTCGGATCCAAAAGCGAAAAGAAGGTGCTCCATAATCCCGAACCCCCGGAACAATTAAGCCTGTTCAATGAAGCGGAAACCGAAGCACGCCGTGAGGAAGCTGAGGAGATAGCAGTCCCAGCTCATAAGAGAAAGAAAAAGCGCAGCCGTGCTGAGATACTGGGGGATCTGCCTGTCGAAGAAGTTGTTCATGAGATTGAGGACAAGACCTGTGACAGATGCGGCAGCGAAATGAAACAGGTCGGTAAAGAATTCGTACATGATGAGCTTGTGTATGTGCCGGCAAAGCTGTTCATACGCAAGCATTTTGTCGAGGTAGTCAAATGCGTATCCTGCGGAAAGAATGAGTCCAGGGATGCAGAGCTTGATGATATCGAAAGGGAGCATTTCCGCAAGGCAACGGCTCCTGCTATGCTGATTCCGCGCAGCTTTTGTTCACCGGAACTTTTAGCTCATATCATTTATTCAAAGTACAACAATGCCATGCCGCTTTATCGCATAGAGCAGGATATGAAGGATCACGGTGTTATGCTGTCCAGAACCACTATGGCAAACTGGATCATAAAGATCGCCGAGGAAAAAGCAAAGCCTGTCTATGAGCTGATGAAAGCCGAGCTGCTTTCCGGCAGGATCATTCACGCTGATGAAACGGTAGTTCAGGTCTTACACGAACAGGGACGGAGCGCAAAGACACAATCCCGTATGTGGGTCTATTGCACTCCGGCGTGTAGTGGGAAATATCTCGTGCTTTATGATTACTGCCAGACAAGAGGCGGATATAATGCTGTCAGCTTCCTCGGAAATTATTCGGGATATGTAGTCTGTGACGGTTATGACGGCTACAACAGACTGACACGGGCAAAACGGTGCGGTTGTTTTGCTCACGTCAGACGCAAGTTCGTGGAAGCGCTGCCGACTGACAAGGAATTATGGGATACTTCTGCTGCTGCGGAGGGTGTCAGACACTGTGACC
>JBGUWM010000075.1:0-22577 GCA_045221175.1 Acutalibacteraceae bacterium
TGTAAAGATCGTTACCGGAACATATTCGTCCGGTGCGGTCACGCACCCGGCAGGCGAGACCCGGGGGACATCGGTGATTGGTTATAACCTAAAAAGTGTGGTGAAGCTGAATGCGCAAAGACAAAATATCCGTTCCTGTGATAAAGCGTCTTCCGAGATACTATCGTTTTTTAGCGGACTTGAAGGAAAAGGGATGTACAAGAATATCATCAAGAGAATTGTCTGATAAAATGGGGCTGACAGCTTCACAGATCAGACAAGATCTGAACTGTTTTGGCGGGTTCGGCCAGCAGGGGTATGGTTATTCTGTTGACAGCCTGTACAATGAAATCGGTCAGATACTTGGGCTCGGGCATACCTATCAGGCGATTCTGATCGGAGCCGGCAATCTCGGAAAGGCAGTAGCGGTACACATGACATTTGAGAAACGAGGATTCTCGTTAATCGGTGTATTTGACAATGATACAGAAAAGATCGGCACGGTTATCAGAGGTCTTACTGTCAGTGATATATCTGAATTGGAGGATTTTTGCTGCAAAAACACAGTAGATGTCGCCATTCTTTGTGTACCGAAAGAAGCAGCGCCTGCAATAGCAGAGCGATTGTATCAGACAGGCGTCAGAAGCTACTGGAATTTCAGTCACTATGATCTTTCGGTGGAATACGATGATATAATCGTTGAGAATGTTCATCTGAACGACAGCTTAATGGTTTTGTGCTACAAGATATCAGATAGTCATAAAGCAAAAACAGAAGAATGAGCGACAGCCTTTATGCAGTAATCATGCATAAAGGCTGTTCTTGTTTTATTTTTCAGACAGACGGCATATATATGAAAAAAAGTTGATGGAGGAATGTCATGATGCCGGAATGGGGAATCTGTCTGATGATAGCAGGAGCGGTTTTTGTACTGGTGATATTACAGATAGTAGCAGGAAATCAAAAACCATTTCGAAGGGTGGTTCTGTTTGCACTCATAGGGATCGGTATGCTGACGGTTTTGAATGTTATTTCACCGTTAACAGGTGTTTCACTGCCGGTTAGCAGACTATCCATCTGTATATCCGCATTGCTTGGCATACCCGGCATTACAATGATGCTCCTTCTGCAGTTGTTGTGGTAGTAGTACGAATACATGACTGGTTATCAGAGGCTTTGGAAAAAGATCATTAAGCCAATGAACTATTGATCAGAGGAAGAACAACACCCTCACATAGACAAAACCTCTTGTGGGTGAAATGATAGCAGAAACAGTTTGTGCAGAGCGTATATGCCGAAAAAGCAGAATCTGATAAGGGAACAATGCCGAAAATGCAGAACCTGATAAGGGAACAATGCTGAAAAACGATGTATGAGTTAAACTATAGTTACAGGGAATGACAGGAGCAGAAATAAGATGAATAGTAAAGAGTGAAGATTGAATGGTGAATGGGGCTTTACTTGACAGGCGGACAGAAATCTGTTATAGTGAAAAAGAACTGAATATAATGTACCGTATACGGTTCGAAAGCTTTAAAAAAGAGCCTGTAGGTAATTGGGAATTTGGTGAAAGACCAAAGCAACTGTCATTACCGTGATCGGAATACTCCGAAAGTCGGAATACTCCCGTATACATTCAGGTACGCATTCTTGGACAGAGAAGAAGTGCAGCCGATTCTATAGGGCAGTCTGTATCATAAAAAGATATAGACCTGTTCGTGTTGTGTAGAATCAGTTGTGCTTTCTTTGTTTTCACAAAGAAAGCTTTTTTTATAGGGGGTGACTGTATGCAGGGGGACCAAAAGCGAGAAGAAGCTGTAAAGCTGTTACAACAAAAGGCGCAGGAAATACAGAGAATGCCAAAACGAGATGATTTTGACAGTGAAACGGTTTGCTTTATTAAACAAAAGCTGGGACCATGGCCTCGTGCGTTGGAAGCGGCTGGCTTAAAGACGCCGCCTGCCGTTACTTCCAAAGAAAAGAGTCGACTAAAGAGAGAAAGGAGAAAAAAAGAAATCAAAAGAATCAAAGCGTCGCAATAAAAGATGAACAAAAGGAGTAATCAATATGAGAAATAACCAAAAGACTAAAAATGCAGTCCGGATACTATCAGTTATCACTGCCTGCACGATGATATCTTCTATGATGGCAGTCGGTGCAAATGCAGCGAGCGACCGCAAAAACCAGATTCGGATTCTGGTAGAGAACAATACGCTTTCTTCAGCAGACGGTGCAGACTGGACGGGTGTATTATTAGATGAATGGATAGAAATTAATGAAGATACAACGGCTGCAGGAGCGTTTTTGACAGCGCTTGATCGACACGGATATACACAAACCGGAGCAGATATAGATTATATCACAGAGATTAACGGCTTGTCATCAGAAGACGGCGGTTCCATGGGAGGCTGGATGGTCAGCCTTGACAACTGGATAACAGATGAAGCAATTTCTGCTTATACGGTTAGCTCCGGAAAACTTGAAGGAGGAGATGAAATCACCTTTTCCTACAGTTGCAGTTGGGGTGCAGACCTTGGCTATGATTGGTCCGGAAATGACACATCGCTAAAGGAGATCAAACTGAGTGAAGGCATTCTGACGCCTGAGTTTTCCTCCGAAACGAGAGAGTATGTTCTGACAATACCTGAAGAAACAGAAAGAATCACAGTTAAACCCTTCACAACAAACAGAGGTTACCGGGCAAAAGTATATAAAAACGAATATACACCGGCAGAAAAGGGAAGTGACTATAAGCCCTCTGAAGAGATAGAAGTCAAAGACGGTGATGTTATTGTAATAGGTGTTGCCAATCCGGCATGGATGCAGAGCAATTATAATAATGCACAGGAGAGTATTTATACCATCCATATCAATGAAAAAGCGCAGGAAACGGATCTTCGTATACAGGAAACAGAAAGTCTGATTTCAGCAATCGGAGAAGTGACGAAGAACAGCGGAAGACTGATTGAAGCTGCAAGAACAAGTTATGATGCTTTGAATGAAGAGCAGCAAATGAAGGTCAGCAATTATGACGTTCTGTTATCAGCCGAAAAAGCGTATGCAGAGATCTTAAACAATGCGGACGTCATGATGCCGGAAGCATTTCGTTCTCTTTTAGCAGGCACGGAAGATGACGCTTTCACATACGGTAACGAATGGGACGTAATCAATCTTTGCCGTTTCGGTCTGTCAACAGAGAAAAACCGGCAGGATTATATTCAGAGTGTTCGTAAGGCGGTGACAGAGGCAGGCAAAGAAAAGCTGAGCGCTACACGTTCAACAGTTAATTCAGGTGTGATTACAGCATTGACAGCTTGCGGTGCTGATCCTCAGAATTTTTACGGTTTTAATCTCTTAAAGCCTCTTTCGGATTACGATTATATTTTAAAGCAAGGAATTAACGGAGCTGTCTATGCACTCATCGCAATGGATACCTGTCATTACGACGTTCCCAAAGCAGAAGCCGATCAGACGCAAACAACAAGAGAGAAAATGATTACAGCCATTTTGAATGAACAGCAGGAGGACGGCGGCTGGACGATTGATACATGGTCCGGCACAGACGACGGTTCAGACGCAGACATGACAGCTATGGCTTTACAGGCGCTGGCACCCTATGTGACAGAAAATGGTGCAGTTCGGACAGCCGTGGAGAAAGCATTAACTTATCTTTCTTCCATACAGAATGAAAAAGGGCAGCTTCGTTCTTATGGCTATTATGATTGCGAAAGCTGTGCTCAGGTATTGACAGCTTTATACGAATTGTCTTGTGATGCGGAGAACGATCCCCGTTTTATAAAGAATAACAGCAGTGTATATGACGGTCTGATGATCTTTTATCAGGATGCTAAAGGTTTCTCACATTTTGAAGACGGAGAAGCCAATCATATATCGACATATCAGGCTTATATGGGAATTATCTCAAGATATCGTTTTGAGAATAAGATGACTTCATATTTTGATATGACGGATCAGACGCTTGTTGTATATAAAGATGAAGAGCAATCGGATCAGAACAGCGAAGTAAGTACTGCTTCTGATGACGATAGTACAGAAAAAGAAGTCAGCAAGCCTGATGCGAAAGTTCCTTCAACCGGAGACAGTGAAAGCGTACAGATAATGTTATCTGTTTTTGCACTAATGTCATTCATTTGCCTTGCAGTAATCAAAAGAAGGGACAGCGAATAATCAGAATAAAGAGGTGAAAAAGAATGCCGCCGTTTTTGAAGCACTACGGTAAAACGATTATTATCACAACAATAATTCTCCTGATACTTACGGCGGCTTTTTTCCTGACTGGTAAGCAAAATAATAAATCTGAGCGAAATAATCAGGAAGGTATTCCGGTTTCCCGGGAAGCGGCGGAGTTGTCAAGAGAAAACAGTACAGCGAGCAAGCAAAACAGTCCTCAGGCAGTTACTTCCCAAAAGACAGACGATTCCTCAGTAATGAAGCAATCAGCTTTTGTGAGCAGCGAAAAGCCGTCAGTACCGATCGTGTCGAAGGAATCGGAAGAATCTGCAGAAGAAACAAGTGTATCACAGTCAGAAGGTGTAGATTCTCTGCATTCAGAGGAGGAGTCCTCTTCTGCAGAATATGCTTCAGATACGATCACCGATCTGTCCGACACGCCTTCAGAGGTGCCTGACGCTTCAGAGAAATCGAAGGCTGAGAAAAAACTATCGGAAGCATCAGAAAAAGGAGATGCATCGGAAAAGCTAACTGAATCTGATGATGAAGTGAAGAACAGTATTCCGGATTCGAACAAATACTGTGTGATCGGCATAGATTGCAGAACGCTGGTCGGGAAAGAAAACCTTTTGCCAAAGAACAAGCGAGAGTTGGTTCCTGCCAACGGTATCCTTCTGTATCCTGCGGAGGTTAGCTATGAAGAAGGGGAAAGCGTATTTGATGTCACGAAAAGAATCTGTACTGAAAACAGGATTCCGTTCGAATTCACATTAACGCCGCTGTATCAGACAGCATACATAGAAGGGATATTCAATCTGTACGAATTTGACTGTGGAAGTGGTTCCGGGTGGGTATATAGCGTCAATGATGAAATGCCGTCCATAGGATGTTCGGGATACATGGTAAAAGAGGGAGATATCATTTTATGGCATTACACCTGTGAACTGGGTCATGACATCAATCCTGAAGATTACAGCAGTATGAGGTGAGAAGGAATGAATAAAAACGCATTTGCAGGATATCATCCGGTCGTTCAACTGATTTTTTTTACACCGGTTATGCTGTTCACCATGTTTATACAGCATCCTGTTTATCTGATTATCACACTTCTTGCTTCACTGATGACAGCTATTAGTTTTGGACGCAGAAAAGCCTTAAAGGTTTTTCTGCGCTTTATCTTGCCTGCGGCATTGTTGGTCGGAGTTATCAACCCGTTATTCAATCATGCAGGTGTTACGATAATGTGGTATTTTCCTGACGGCAATCCGTTTACAATGGAATCCATGATATATGGCTTTGTATCCGGGCTGATGTTCAGTTCGATCATGCTCTGGTGTTTATGTATCCGTCACACCCTGTCATCAGATAAAATCTTGTATCTGTTCGGCAGAGTATCTCCAAAAATATCATTATTGTTGTCGATGATTTTGCGATTCTTACCCTTATTTGCAAAGCATTTTCAGGAAGTCAGAGGAGCGCAGCACTGCATCGGCAGAGATGTCAATCAGGGAAACCTGCTGAAAAGAATCAGAAATACAGTGAGAATCATTTCTTCTGTCATAGAGTGGTCGATGGAGAATGCTGTTGATACGGCAGACGCACTGAAAAGCCGTGGATACGGACTGCATCGCAGAACGTCCTATTCCTTATATTATTTTGAAGCAAGAGATGGAATCATGATGACGGTGACAGTACTGTGCAGTACAATCACTGCCGTTTTGTATTTTACGGAACAGCTTGATTTTTATTACTATCCGGTGATTTCACCGATGACTTTTGAGGTACAAGAAATATCCGGATATATAGTATTTTGTATACTGTGTTATTTGCCGTTAGCAGCGCATTGGAGGGAGGAGCAGAAATGGAAATCTATACAATCAGGAATCTGAATTTTCGTTATCCGGGTGCTTCTGAGAATGCGTTAAGTGAGCTCAGCTTTTCTGTTCAAAAAGGAGAGTTTGTGACTATATGCGGATTATCGGGCTGTGGGAAAAGCACGCTGCTCAGGCAGTTAAAAACCTGTCTGCAGCCGGTTGGAGACAGAACCGGTGAAATACTGTATTGTTCACAGGCACTTGAAAAAGCCTCAGAGATAGACCAGTCCCGTGAGATCGGTTTTGTTCAGCAAAGTCCGGATCACCAGTCTATCACTGATAAAGTATGGCATGAGTTAGCTTTCGGTCTGGAAAGTCTTGGCTATGCTCATGATATCATACAGCGTAGAGTATCTGAAACAGCAGCTTTTTTCGGGATTGAAAAGTGGTTTGAAAAACCGGTAGCAGAGCTTTCCGGAGGACAGAAGCAGATCCTGAATATTGCATCCGCAATGATTACCCGACCGGAAGTGCTGATCCTTGATGAACCGACAGCCCAGTTGGATCCGATAGCGTCATACGAACTGATCAACTGGTTAAAAAGAATCCACCGGGAATTAGGTACTACGATCATCATGAGTGAACACAATTTAGAAGAAATTCTGAGTGTTACAGATCGTTTGATTGCCATGTCGGAAGGCAGAATCATTGCGGATACGAATCCAAGACAAGCGTGTATGATACTACACGAAAAGAAGGAACCGGCTTTTCTTTCCATGCCTGCTGCGGCAAGAATCTATCGTTATTGTGATGCTTCAAGCAAGGAAACTCCATTGTCAGTTGTTGAAGGGAGAAACTGGCTTCTGAATTATATAAAAGCACATCAGGTGTGTACGCTAAAAGAAGAGTCAGGGGAAGAAAAAACCGAAACGTTATTAACAATCAAAAATGTATGGTTCCGGTATGATAAAGAAAACCCGGATATATTGAAGGGCTGCAGTTTAGAGATCAGAAACAATGAATTTTTGACCATCGTGGGGGGCAATGGTTCCGGTAAAACAACCTTGTTGGCACTGATCACAGGGATACAAAAAGCATACAGGGGCAAAATAGAACCAAGCAAAAGAACAAAGAGTGCAAGCCGTGCTGGCAGCGTAAAAATGGCTTTATTACCTCAAAACCCGCAAACGCTGTTTGTAGCTGCCACTGTGGAAGAAGACTTATATGAGGTCTTCTCGGGCAGCGGAGTGACAACAGAACAAAAGAAACGAGATATACAAGAAATTGTCAGCTTATGCGGACTGCAAAAGCTGCTGAACCGCCACCCCTATGATTTGTCGGGTGGAGAGCAGCAAAAGGCAGCATTGGCAAAGCTGCTGCTGACAAAGCCGCAATTACTGTTGCTTGATGAACCGACAAAAGGTCTGGACTGTGCCTTTCGGCGTCATTTAGCGGAGATTATCAGATATCTGACGACAAACGGCACAACGGTAATAGCCGTCAGTCATGATCTGGACTTTTGTGCGGAGAATGCAGACAGATGTGCAATGCTGTTTAATGGCAGGATTGTCAGCACAGACAGCCCCAGAAATTTTTTTGCGTCAAACGGCATGTATACCACTTCAGCCGGCAGAATGGCAAATGGTCTGATTGCGAAGGCAGTGACGGTTCAGGATATTTTGATGTCGCTGAAATCAGCAGAAGATGACGCAACATTTTATCCGAATGTGCCTGATCCGTCCATCGGAGAAAAACGGTCGGAAGAAAAAGAAACAATCACTGAAAAGGATCGTTATCCCCAAAAGCGCAGTGTCGTGCAAACAATATTTTGCGGAACGATGCTGTTATTCACTATCATAACACTGTTCATCACGATGAAAAAAATATACGTTCCTTTTTTTTCTGAACATCAGATACTTGACTATACGGTGCTGATTATTTCATTTATTCTTTTTGTAGCAAGCGCAGGAAAGAACAGGGTGTCCATAGCTATTGTAAAATCACACGGCAGTATCAGAAGATCGGTAGTTGCAGCGTTGACGATATTTGTACTGGTACCGTCTACCGTTTTGGCAGGGGTTTATCTGTTGGATGATTCAAAATATCTGTTCATCTCTTTGCTGGTATTATTAGAGAGTACCATTCCTTTTTATCTGATGTTTGAAAAACGAAAAGTACAAACCCGGGAGTTGGTTCTGACAGCGGTGTTATGTTCGATGTGTGTTGCGGGCAGAGCGGCATTATATATGTTTCCGGAATGTAAGCCTGTAACGGCACTGGTGATACTGTCAGCCATAGCGCTCGGCAGCGAGAGCGGTTTCTTGATTGGTTCAATGTCGATGTTAGCGTCTAATATCATTTTCGGTCAGGGAATCTGGACGCCGTGGCAAATGCTGACGATGGGTCTGATCGGATATATCACAGGTCTGTTATTTCATCACGGCGTATTGACTGCCAATAAAGTTATCATCGCTGTATATGGTTTTCTGGCAGTATTCGTACTGTATGGAGGGATCATGAATCCCGCAACGCTGATATTATCCAGAAGCGCTGTCAATATACCTTCATTGATAGCAGTGTATGCGGCAGGCTTGCCATTAGATACCGTTCATGCACTGACGACGGCATTCTTTTTGTACTTTGGAGCAGAACCAATGCTGAAAAAATTAGAAAGAATCAAAAGAAAATATGGACTAATTCGATAAAAAACAACAAAAAGTCATAATTTGTGTATTTTCAATTAAGCTCTGATATGGTATAATGTAAACATCATATCAGAGCATCATTATTAATATCAAAAGAGGTGAGCAGTATGTTGTTTATCTGCTATCCCAAATGTACAACCTGCAAAAAAGCGATGGCATGGCTGAACAATCAGGGAATCAATGTTACACAGAGAAACATAAAAGAGGAGCGTCCTACCTACGACGAACTGAAAACATGGCATGACAAAAGTCATCTTCCGTTGAAACGCTTCTTCAATACAAGCGGTCAGCTCTACAAGGCGCTGCAGCTTAAAGATAAACTTCCTTCAATGACAGAAGAAGAACAGCTTCAATTATTGGCAAGCGACGGAATGCTTGTCAAAAGACCTCTGCTGATTGATGATGAGCGGATTCTGGTAGGCTTTCGGCAACAGGAATGGGAGCAAAAATTATCGGAAGCAAAAAGCGGAGAATGCTTATGAAAGATTTTTTACCAATATGCAAAGAGGATATGCAGAAACGTGGATGGGATCAGGTTGATTTTACGTTTGTCATCGGAGATGCGTATGTTGACCATCCGTCTTTCGGGCCTGCAATTATCAGCAGAGTACTGGAGCAAGCAGGTTATCGGGTAGGCATCATTCCTCAACCCGACTGGAAGGATCCGCAAAGTATCAACGTGTTTGGTGAACCAAGACTGGGATTTCTGGTCTGCGCCGGCAATATGGATTCAATGGTGAATCACTACAGTGTTTCGAAAAAACGCCGTTCAAAAGATTTTTATACACCGGGCGGGGTCATGGGCAAAAGACCAGATCACGCTACAGTAGTATACGGCAATCTGATCAGGCGAAGTTATCCGCATAAACCGTTGATTATCGGGGGAATAGAAGCAAGTTTGCGGAGGATGGCGCATTATGATTATTGGGACAATATGCTGAAAAGGTCTGTTCTTCTTGATTCACAGGCGGATCTACTGTCATTTGGCATGGGTGAACGCTCTATAGTAGAAATAGCAGATGCTCTTAACAACGGAATAAACGTAAAGGATATCACCTTTATAGCAGGAACAGTGTATAAAGCAAAAACGCTTGACAATCTTACAGAGGATCATATCCTGCTTCCTTCCTATCAGGACTTGTTAAAAGACAAGCTTAATTATGCCAGAAGTTTTTATATACAGTATACCAATACAGATCCTTTTTCCGGGAAGGTGTTGTGTGAGCCGTATGACGACGCTTATGTCATACAAAATCCTATGGCGAAGCCTCTGACACAGGAAGAGATGGACGGCATTTATGCGCTGCCATATATGCGTACCTATCACCCTTGTTACGAAGAAGCCGGTGGAATTGATGCTATCAAAGAGGTGAAATTCAGTCTGATCAGTAACCGGGGCTGTTTCGGGGGATGCAGTTTTTGTGCGCTGACATTTCACCAGGGAAGGATCATTCAGACAAGAAGTCACGAATCCATCATTGCAGAAGCCAAAGAGATCATAAAGGATCCTGACTTCAAGGGATACATTCACGACGTAGGGGGACCAACGGCAAATTTCAGGCGACCTGCGTGTGACAAACAGCTCCGGCACGGTGTTTGCCCGAACAAACAATGTCTGTTTCCGAAGCCGTGTGCCAATCTGAAGGTTGATCACAGCGATTATCTTTCGTTATTACGCAAGCTTAGAGCTTTGCCGGGAGTTAAAAAAGTCTTTATTCGTTCCGGCATCCGGTTCGATTATATTATGGCGGATCCCGATGATACTTTTCTGAAAGAAATGTGTCGGTATCACATCAGCGGACAATTAAAAGTAGCGCCTGAGCATATTGCCGACGCCGTCCTTTCAAAATTAGGCAAGCCGGAAAATAAGGTCTATCAGGCTTTTTGCAAAAAATATGCTACCATCAACAAAGCACTGGGCAAAGAACAGTATCTTGTCCCTTATCTGATGTCATCGCATCCGGGGTCAACACTGAAAGAAGCCATTGCTTTGGCGGAATACCTTCGTGATAACGGCTGCAGCCCGGAACAGGTTCAGGATTTTTATCCAACGCCATCCACAATTTCCACCTGTATGTATTATACCGGTGTTGATCCACGCAATATGCAGCCGGTCTATGTAGCGCACAATCCTCATGAAAAAGCGATGCAGCGGGCGCTGATACAGTATAAAAATCCGAAGAACTATGATCTTGTACACGAGGCACTGGTCACAGCGCACCGTACAGATCTGATCGGATTTGATAAGAAATGTCTGATTCGTCCGAGAAACAAAACCGAAGGCAGGCTTTCTCAGAAAAAGAACCTGACGGAAGCCGAGATAAAATACGGAATATCCTTTGAGAAATATGACAGTATACAAAAAGCTGCGGGCAACAACAGCCAAAAGAAGGGAAAAGGGAAAAAGCGTCGGTAAAACGAAGCGGCACCTTTTAATACACTTTGTTACTGAAAAAGGAGGTGAACAAAATGTCAATGCTCTGGGTATGGATTATAGTTATTGTCTTTGCGGTTATCTTTGAAGCGACGTCTCCCATACAGCTTGTCAGTATCTGGGCGGCATTAGGCGGACTTGTATCATTGATTTTATATTTCTGTAATGTAGATATGGTGATACAGATCATTGTTTTCTTTGCGGTAACCATATTGGCGATATTGCTGACAAGGCCACTTGCCAAAAAAATGATGAAGTTCAAAAAGACAGCCACAAATGCAGACAGCAACATTGGCAAAACAGGCAGGGTCACAAAAATAGTAGACGAACAGCTTGGAATATTTCGTGTAAGGGTAGAGAATGACGACTGGTCAGCCACTACTGAAACACAAACAATACTTCCGGTTAATACAGAGATCAGCGTTCTTCGTATAGAAGGAGTGAAACTGATCGTAAAACCAAAGGAAACAAAACAGACAGCAAAAGAGAAAAACCATTAAGTACTGAAAAACAAGTACAAAAAACAAAAACTATGAAATGAGGTAAAGAGTATGTCACCTTGGTTAATTGGTTTAATAATTGTTCTGGTATTGGTCGTTCTTGTAATAGTATCCAATATCAAAATCGTTCCCCAGGCAAATGCATTTGTTATCGAGCGTTTTGGTGTGTATTACACCACATGGCATACCGGCATTCACATGAAGATACCCTTTATGGACAGAATTGCCAGAAAGGTATCGTTGAAAGAGCAGGTTGTAGACTTTGAACCGCAGTCCGTCATCACACGAGACAATGTATCCATGCAGATAGATACTGTCGTTTACTATCAGATTACAGATTCCAAGCTTTATGCATACGGTGTAGAGCGTCCGATTATGGCGATTGAAACACTTTGTGCTACGACCCTGAGAAACATCATTGGTGAACTGGAACTGGACAATACCCTGACTTCCCGTGACAAGATCAACGAAAGAATCAGAGAGATTCTTGATGAAGCAACAGATGCATGGGGTATCAAAGTAAAGCGTGTTGAGCTGAAGAACATTCTGCCGCCTCGTGAGATTCAGATTGCGATGGAAAAACAGATGAAGGCAGAGCGTGAGCGTCGTGCCAGAATCCTTGATGCAGAAGGTGAGAAGACCAGCCAGATTCTTGTTGCAGAAGGTCACAAGGAAGCGGCGATCCTTCGTGCAGAAGCGATCAAAGAGACAAAGATTCGTGAAGCACAGGGTGAAGCGGAAGCAATCATCGCAGTACAGACGGCGTTTGCAGACAGCTTGAAAATGCTGAACGCAGCAGCGCCTTCCGACAGAGTCATTGCGCTGAAGAGTCTGGAAACCTTTGCACAGGTAGCAGACGGCAGAGCGACTAAGATCATCATTCCTTCGGATATGCAGAACATGGCAGGACTGGCTACAGTCTTAAAAGAAATGGTTGTTGACGGCAATGTTGATAACACACCCAAAAAGCCTGAAGAAACAAACGCTGCAGGCACAAAGCCTGTACAGGCTGCGACCTTCAATCCGATTTTGCCGCCTGTAGACTCCGGTAATAGTGTAGGTTCCGGATTTGCAGGATCATCAAACGGCACAGTCAGCCGTGCTGCAAACGCCCAGGAAGACCTCAGACGCAGAGCACAGCAGGCACTGGAGAGAAATGCTCCGAGAACAAGATAATTTTTTTAGCAGGACCGGTATTTGTAAATATCGGTCTTGCATTTTTTATCAAGATAATATAAAATGGTAGAAGGAATAATTTTTTGTTCCGAAAGAAGAGAATAAAAAGGGGAGTATTATTTATGTCCGAAAAGAAAAAAGTAGCGGTAATCATGGGAAGTGACAGTGATTTTCCGACAGTAGCAGGTGCCATCAAGACTCTGAATGCATACGGAGTACCGTTTGAAGTGCACGTTATGTCTGCACACAGAACCCCCGAGGCCGCTGCGAAGTTTTCTTCTGAAGCCCGTCAGAACGGATTTGGCGTAATCGTTGCAGCAGCAGGAAAAGCAGCGCATCTTGCCGGAGTGCTTGCCGCACATACAACGATACCTGTCGTCGGCATTCCTGTCAAATCCTCTACACTGGACGGACTGGATGCTTTGCTGGCAACGGTTCAGATGCCCAAGGGTATTCCGGTGGCAACGGTGGCGATAGACGGTGCGGACAATGCAGCAATTTTAGCCATTCAGATACTTGCCCTTTCTGATGATAAGCTGGCTGAAAAGCTGGCAGCAGAAAAGCTCAGTATGAAAACGAATATTGAGAAAAAAGACGCAGAGCTTCAGCAGAGAGTACAGGAGTTAATCAAGAATTAAGGGAGAATAACTATGTCAGAATTACATGATGAATGCGGCGTCATCGGTATCTATTCGACAGACAGTTCTGTAAATATTGTCGAAGAAACCTATCTGTCGCTGTATGCATTGCAGCATCGTGGTCAGGTTGGCGCAGGCATAGCAGTCAGCAATAACGGTGATATTATCTATCATAAAGATCACGGCATGATACCGGAAGCATTGCCGGAAAAGGAACTGCTTCGACTGGGTAACGGACAGATGGCGTTAGGTCATGTCAAATATTCGTCCGGTAGCGGAAAAGTAGATCACGAAAATCTTGCTCCGCTGGTCATGCGATATATCAAAGGACAGTTGGCGCTGTGCATGAACGGAGCGCTGACAAATTACCATGAGCTGAGAGAAGAACTGAATCAGGGAGCTGCCATTTTTCAGTCTAACGGCGATACAGAGATCATTGCGTATCTGATTGCCAGAGCAAGAATCAACAGCTCTGGAATAGAAGATGCTGTGAAGCAGGCGGTAGCCAAGCTGAAGGGTGCTTATGCTCTTGCACTGATGGCGCCGAGTAAGATCATAGCCGTGCGTGATCCGCTGGGAATTCGGCCTCTTTGTTACGGAAAAATCGGAACAAGCTATGTTGTTGCGTCAGAGTCATGCGTATTTGACAGTATGGGCGGCGAATTTATTCGTGACATACGGCCGGGTGAGATGCTTGTAATAGATAAAGACGGCGTACATAGTTACGGCGGAACAGAAAACGGAAAGACTGCTATTTGTATCTTTGAATATATTTTCTTTTCACGCCCGGACAGCATTGTTGACGGCGTATCTGTCAATTTGTCCCGCCAAAGAGCGGGCAGGATGCTGGCGCAGCAGCATCCTGTAGAAGCCGATATTGTCTGCGGAGTACCTGATTGCGGAATTGAATCGGCGATCGGTTATGCGATGGAGTCGGGCATACCCTATGCAACGGGTCTGATTAAGAATAAATATATCGGACGGGCATTCAATGACAGAAAACGAAATTCTGAATATTTAATGCGTATCAAGCTGAATGCGTTAAAGAACAATGTTAACGGTAAAAGGGTTATCGTAATAGATGATTCTATTCTGAAAGGGAAAACCAGCCGCCACATCGTCAGCTTGCTGCGAAAAGCAGGTGCAAAAGAGGTACACATGAGAATTGCGTCCCCTCCGTTCAGATGTCAGTGCTATCTGACCAGTGACACTACTTCTGAAGAGAACCTGATAGCCGCAACAAAAAGTGTAGAAGAAATATGTGAATACATTGGAGCGGATTCCTTGGGCTTTTTGTCAGCAGAAAGTCTGAGAGAGCTGGTCAAAGAGAGCAGTCTTGATTTTTGTGACGCCTGCTTTACGGGCAATTATCCGCTTGATGTATCAGATACCTCAAGAGAAGATAAGTATTCAAAACGAATTGGCACGTGATCCATAAAGATCAGGCATCAGATAACAATTGGGAGGAAGAATATGAAAAGCTATAGTGACAGCTATAAAGCAGCAGGAGTAGACGTAACGGCAGGATACCGTTCGGTAGAACTGATGAAAGAGTATGTAGCCAGAACGATGACAAAAGGCGTCTTATCAGGTATCGGCGGTTTTGGCGGACTGTTTGAGATTGATACGACAGGAATCAGCAAACCTGTTCTTGTATCAGGAACAGACGGAGTCGGAACCAAAATCAAGCTGGCTTTTTTAATGGATAAGCATGATACGGTGGGTATTGATTGCGTAGCAATGTGCGTCAATGATATTATCTGCTGCGGAGCAAAGCCGCAGTTCTTTCTGGATTACATTGCCATTGGCAAGAACTATCCGGAAAAAGTTGCGAAGATCGTATCCGGTGTAGCAGAAGGTTGTGTGCAGAGCGAATGTGCGCTGATCGGCGGAGAAACAGCCGAGCACCCCGGACTCATGCCGGAAGATGAATATGACCTTGCCGGCTTTGCCGTAGGCGTAGTCGATAAGGAAAAGATACTGAATCCCGAAACACAGAAGCCCGGTGACGTAATGATAGGCATTAAATCGAGCGGTGTACATTCTAACGGTTTTTCTCTGGTACGAAAAGTATTTGATATTAATGAGAAGACAATCGCCGTCAGATACGATGAATTAGGCATGACCTTGGGAGAAAGTCTTCTGACTCCGACAAGAATCTATGTAAAGGCGATCATGCAGTTGATAGAAGATGTTAAGGTAAAGTCGATTTCACATATCACCGGCGGCGGTTTCTATGAGAATATTCCCCGCTCACTGCCGAATGGAATAACTGCAAGAATCCGGAGAAAGGACGTACAGGTTTTACCGATTTTTGATCTGATTGCGAAAGCAGGCAATGTACCGGAGAGAGATATGTTCAATACATATAATATGGGTGTCGGCATGACGGTAGTAGTCGATCCGTCAGAGGCTGACAAAGCGATTGCATCACTCAGGGCGTCTGGAGAAGAAGCGTATGTTCTGGGCGAACTGACCGCAGGTGATGAAGGCGTCATTATTGAATAAGAATCATCCGGGAGATAAAGATATGAAAAAAATAGTAGTGCTTGTTTCGGGCGGAGGAACAAACCTTCAGGCGCTGATAGACGCACAGGAAAACGGTACGATTAAAAATGGTCGTATTACCTGTGTTATCTCATCAAAGGAAGGTGTTTATGCACTCGAAAGAGCAAAAAAACACGGTATTAAAACCAGAACCGTCATCAGAAAAGACTTTAGCGACAGTATCAGCTACAGCCGTGCAATACTCGAAGCTTTACAGGAAGAAAAGGCTGATCTGGTAGTATATGCAGGATTCATGACGATTCTTGACGAGCTTGTTATCAAAGCGTTTCCGAATAAGATGATGAACGTACATCCGGCACTGATACCGTCCTTCTGCGGAAAAGGGTATTATGGGCTCAGGGTTCATGAAGAGGCGCTGAAAAAGGGAGTCAAGCTGACAGGAGCAACCGTTCATTTTGTAACGGAAGTATGTGACGGAGGTCCGATCATACTTCAAAAGGGAGTAGAGGTGCAAGAAAACGACACTCCGGAAACACTGCAGAAGCGTGTCATGGAGCAGGCGGAATGGAAAATACTCCCGCAGGCGGTAGGACTTTTCTGTGAAGATAAGTTAGAGGTCAGAAATGACCGGGTATATATCAAAGAATGAATAACAATCAGAAAGGGCGAAAACCATGACAGATTTAAGAGCAGAAATTTCATCCACGACATATCCAGGCAGAGGAATTATCATTGGCAAAAGCGAAGATGGGAAAAAAGCTGTAGTCGGCTATTTTATCATGGGAAGAAGTGAAAACAGCCGTAACAGAGTATTTGTGGCAGAGGGAAAGGATCTGAAAACACAGGCATTTGATCCCTCAAAGTTAGTTGATCCTTCACTGATCATTTATGCACCGGTTCGCACTCTGGAGAATGCAACGATTGTTACGAACGGAGACCAGACCGATACAGTCAGAGATTATGTATTGGAGGGCAAGACTTTTGAAGAAGCGCTGCGTACCCGTACGTTTGAGCCTGATCCGCCGAATTTCACACCGAGAATTTCCGGTATGCTGGAATTTGCAAAAGGTGATTTTTCCTATAAGATGTCGATACTGAAGAGCAACTGCGGCAGAGAAGAATCTGTACTTCGTTTCTTCTGGGAGTATGCCCAGCCGGTGGCGGGAGAAGGACATTTCATTCACACCTATCAGTGTGACGGAAATCCGATTCCATCCTTTGAAGGTGAGCCTACACTGATTAACATAGAAGGAGATATTGATACTTTTACGCAGAACGTATGGACTTCTCTCAACGAAGATAATAAAGTATCACTGTATACCAGATTCATCGACTTGTCCACGGGTGAATTTGAAGACAGGATCGTCAATAAAAATCAGTAATCAAAGGAGCGTTTAACATGAAAGAACTTGAACTGAAATATGGATGCAACCCAAATCAGAAGCCCTCAAAGATTTTTATGCAGGACGGCTCAGAACTTCCTGTTACCGTACTGAACGGAAGACCCGGATACATCAATTTTCTTGATGCGTTCAATAGCTGGCAGCTTGTCAGTGAGCTGAAAGCAGCTACCGGACTTCCTGCTGCTGCGTCCTTCAAACACGTCAGTCCGGCAGGAGCAGCCGTGGCCACAGAGCTTTCCGATACCCTGAAAAAGATTTATTTTGTTGATGATCTGGAATTGTCTCCGATGGCAAGTGCCTATGCAAAGGCAAGGGGTGCAGACAGAATGTCATCTTATGGTGACTGGGTGGCGTTGTCCGACACTTGTGACAAGCAGACAGCCCTTTTGCTCCAGAGAGAGGTCAGCGACGGCATTATAGCGCCCGACTACACAGATGAAGCGCTGGAAATTCTCAAAACCAAGCGTAAGGGTACTTATAACGTTGTAAAGATTGACCCTTCCTATGTGCCTGCTGCCATTGAACATAAGCAGGTGTTCGGCATCACATTTGAGCAGGGCAGAAATGATCTGAAAATTGATGCCGATATGCTGAAAAACATTGTCACAGACAATAAAGAGCTGACAGAAGAAGCAAAAAGAGATCTGATCATTGCCTTGATTACGCTGAAGTATACACAATCAAACTCTGTATGCTATGCAAAAGACGGACAGGCAATCGGTGTTGGTGCAGGTCAGCAGTCCAGAATTCACTGTACTCGTCTTGCAGGCAACAAGGCAGATATCTGGTATCTGCGTCAGTGCCCGAAAGTATTGGCGCTGCCTTTCAGAGAGGATATCAGAAGACCCGACAGAGATAACACCATTGATGTTTATATTTCCGATGATTATGAAGATGTATTGGCAGAGGGTGTATGGCAGCAGTTCTTTACTGTAAAGCCGGAGCCCCTTACAAAAGAAGAGAAGAAAGCATGGCTTGCAACATTCAGTGGTGTATCCCTTGGCTCAGATGCGTTCTTCCCCTTTGGCGATAATATAGAGCGTGCTAAGAGAAGCGGTGTACAGTATATTGCCCAGCCTGGTGGGTCCATTCGTGACGATAATGTCATAGATACCTGCAATAAATATAACATGACAATGGCATTTACAGGTATTCGTCTGTTCCATCACTGATACTGCCCAAGGAGGACAAGCACATGAGAATATTAGTAGTCGGCAGCGGCGGCCGTGAACATGCGATTATCCGGAAGTTAAAAGAAAGTCCTAAGGTAGACAGGATCTATGCAGCGCCCGGTAACGGAGGAATTGCTAAAGACGCAGAGTGTATTAATATCGGAGCAATGGATAAGCAGGGGATTGTGGCATTTTCAAAAGAAAATGCAGTGGATCTTGTTTTTGTAGCTCCGGACGATCCGCTGGCAGACGGAATGGTTGATACACTGAACGCTAATGGTATCCGAGCGTTCGGTCCCCGTGCAGATGCGGCTGTAATTGAGAGCAGTAAGGTTTTTTCAAAAAATCTGATGAAGAAATATCATATCCCCACTGCGGAATATGAGGTTTTTGATGATCCTGCCAAGGCAGTAGCGTATATTGAAGAGAAGAATAAGTATCCTGTCGTTATCAAAGCGGACGGGCTTGCTTTGGGTAAAGGTGTGATTATTGCACAAACCCGAAAAGAAGCGAGAGATGCTGTCAAGGAAATAATGGAGGATAAGAAATTCGGAGAATCGGGCAATAAAGTAGTGGTTGAAGAATATCTGACCGGTCCCGAAGTTTCTGTTCTTGCTTTCACAGACGGCATATCACTGGTTCCGATGGTTTCTTCAAAGGACCATAAGAGGGCTTATGACAATGATGAAGGTCTGAACACAGGCGGTATGGGAACAATCAGTCCGAATCCGTATTACACGGACGAAGTAGCAGAAATATGCCGCAAAACTATTTTTGAACCTACGGTTGCGGCTATGAACAGTGAGAACCGTACTTTCAAGGGCTGCTTGTATTTTGGTTTGATGATAACGCCGGACGGTCCCAAAGTGATTGAATATAATGCTCGCTTTGGCGATCCGGAAGCACAGGTCGTTTTGCCAAGACTGAAAACAGATCTGGTTGATATCATAGAGGCAGTCATTGACGAAAAGCTTTCGCAGCTCAAAATTGAGTGGAGCGACGAAGCTACCGCCTGTGTCATCATGGCGTCAGGAGGATATCCGCTTGCGTACAAGAAAGGGCTGGAAATTAGCGGACTTGACGAAAACGGACAGCTTCCCGGCGTAGAGGTATACCATGCCGGCACTAAGCTGGAGAACGGCAAGTTCTATACAAACGGCGGCAGGGTGCTGGGAATTACGGCCAGTGGAAAAACACTTGAAGAAGCGCTTTGCAAAGCCTATGAAGGCGTGAAGAAGGTATCTTTTGAAGGCGCTCATTACAGAACAGACATAGGCAGAACAAAATAAACGCAGAACAATTGTCCCGGATAAAGCGTTGGATTTATCCGGGCATTCTTTTATCAGAAGGTATAATCTGAAGGAGATATAAATATAATTAGTAAAAAAACGAATTTTTAATGAAAAACTTTCAAAAAAGACTTGATTTTTTTGATAAAAGGGTCTACAATAGCTTTAGCACTCGGATACGGTGAGTGCTAAAGAAAAAAGACAGATTGAATCGAGTGCCGATTCAACGTCTCATTCATATTTTTTAAAAGGATTAAAGGAGGCAATATATTATGACTATCAAACCTTTATTGGACAGAGTAGTTGTAAAGACCGAAGAAGCAGAGGAAACAACAAAGAGCGGTATTGTACTGACAGCAGCATCTCAGGAGAAGCCGCAGTTTGCAACAATCGTTGCAGTCGGACCCGGCGGCATGGTTGACGGCAAGGAAGTTTCCATGTTTGTTAAGGTTGGCGATAAAGTAATCACAAGCAGATATTCCGGAACAGACGTGAAGATTGACGGTGAAGAATACTCTATCGTTCGTCAGTCTGATATTCTGGCAATTGTAGAATAATAATTGAATCGGGAAAACGGAGGTAATGAATTATGGCTAAGCAGATAGCTTACGGAGAAGAAGCAAGAAAAGCGTTGATGAGAGGTATTGATCAACTGGCTGATACAGTCAAGATCACACTGGGACCTAAGGGCAGAAATGTTGTGCTGGATAAAAAATTCGGCGCACCGCTGATCACAAATGACGGTGTTACGATTGCTAAAGAAATCGAGCTTGACGATCCTTTTGAGAATATGGGTGCACAGCTTGTAAAAGAAGTATCCATTAAGACAAATGACGTAGCCGGAGACGGTACTACCACAGCGACATTGCTGGCACAGGCTCTGATCCGTGAAGGAATGAAGAACGTAACAGCAGGTGCGAATCCTATGGTTCTGAAAAAGGGTATCAGCAAAGCTGTTGCTACAGCAGTAGATACACTCAAGACAAATTCCAAACCTGTTGAGGGTTCAAAGGATATTGCAAGGGTAGCTACGATCTCTGCAGGAGATGAGTTTATCGGTGATCTGATCGCCGAGGCAATGGACAAGGTTGGTAAGGACGGCGTTATTACTGTTGAAGAGTCCAAAACAGCCGAGACATATTCCGAAGTCGTAGAAGGCATGATGTTTGACAGAGGCTATATCACACCTTATATGTGTACAGACACTGATAAGATGGAAGCTGTCATTGATGATGCATATATTCTGATTACAGACAAAAAGATTTCCAATATTCAGGAAATCCTTCCCTTGCTGGAAGAGATTGTAAAAGCCGGTCAGAAGCTTGTGATCATCGCTGAAGATATCGAAGGCGAAGCACTGACTACCTTGATTCTCAACAAACTGCGTGGAACCTTTGTATGCGTTGGCGTTAAGGCTCCGGGTTTTGGCGACAGAAGAAAGGAAATGCTCCGTGACATTGCCGTACTTACAGGCGGTCAGGTTATTTCTTCCGAGATTGGTCTGGAACTGAAAGATACAACAATTGCACAGCTTGGTCGTGCTCGTCAGGTAAAGGTAGACAAGGAAAACACCATTATTGTTGACGGTGCAGGTGATACAGCAGAAATTCAGAGCAGAGTAGCACAGATTCGTGCACAGATTGAAACCTCTACCTCTGACTTTGACAGAGAGAAGCTGCATGAGCGTCTTGCAAAGCTGGCAGGCGGTGTAGCAGTTATCAAGGTTGGCGCAGCTACTGAGATTGAAATGAAAGAAAAGAAGCTTCGTATCGAAGACGCACTGGCAGCAACAAAGGCAGCAGTAGAAGAAGGTATCGTAGCAGGCGGCGGAACAGCGCTGCTGAATACAACTTCTGCAGTGGCAGCTTTGGTAGATTCTCTTGAAGGTGATGAGAAGACCGGTGCTAAGATTGTTCTGAAAGCTCTGGAAGAGCCTGTTCGTCAGATTGCAGCCAATGCAGGACTTGAAGGTTCCGTCATTGTTGATAAGATTCAGACAGCCGATAAAGTAGGCTACGGCTTCAATGCATTGATTGAAGAGTATGCAGATATGATGGAGAGCGGTATCGTAGATCCTACAAAGGTTACCCGTTCTGCACTCCAGAATGCAGCATCAGTTGCAAGCATGGTTCTCACTACAGAATCATTGGTAGCAGACATCAAAGAGCCTGCTGCAGCAGCGCCTGCTGTAGATCCTTCCATGGGCGGAATGTATTAATCAACTCAATATTCTGAAAAAGGCTTCGCATCGTATATCGGTGCGGAGCTTTTTTGATACTGTTTAAAAGCCGTTGAGTTGGTGCCGGGTTATAACGGATACAATGATCGACAAATGAAATTGTGATATAACCAATCACCGATGTCCCCCGAGTCTCGCCTGCCGGGTGCGTGACCGGCGGAGTGCCTCCGCTCTCTAATCCGCTCTCGTTCGCTGACGCTCACTCACTTCATAGAAATTCACAACTTCTATTCCGCAGGCGTCCGGTTGCGTGACCGCACTGGACGAGTCCGCTGTTACTTAATGCGGATTCACAACTTCTATTCCGCTGCAATCAGGTGCTACACCGTCGAAGCCTTTTTCGCATTCCGCCGTCACAAGCCTGACGGCTTGCTTGTGGCTGTTTCCTTTGAAATCGCAGATTCAGTTCACGCACCCACTTCACCGTGCCTACTGTGTATAATGTTACAAAGATTCTTCAAACAACGTTTTCGGGGGTGTCGGGGGGCTTTTACGCAAAAGCCCTTGTATAGAAGATAGAAGAAAAGAA
>JBGUWM010000076.1:0-2482 GCA_045221175.1 Acutalibacteraceae bacterium
TGCATTTATACGATTTTTCTACGTTTTTACTGCGATCATATCAAAGTCCGTATTTTGGGACAATGTATTTGATAAAATTAGAGTAGCACGAGATGAATTTTTAAAAATTTTTCAATTTTTGGAACAATTTAGGGGTAGAAGCGTCAATATAATATAGAGGCACCTAACCTCGGAAAGGAGATGAACACAAATGCCAATCAAAATCAAGCGTAAAAACGGCAAGGTCACACGGTACAAGAACTCTGAATATATCCCGCTGTTTTACTTTTTCCCAAAGTCTTTACTTGATCATTGCGGAACGCTGCCGTTTCAGATTTCACGCTATCCCTATGAGCTGTTCACGGATTGGAAGCAGATAGAGCTGATAGAGAGCGACCAATTTGCTCTTTTGATGTATGACGCTTTCCATTATCTTGTATGGGAATATATGGGATTGAACGTAGGACGGGAGATATATTCGGGCGATCATCCGGCTTGGAAATTTTCTCACGCACCGTCTTTCTGGATAAAGACTATGCAGGACGAGGGCGTGCTGCCGCCGATTGAGAGCCTTGTGAATGATATCGAGCCGACTACGTTTTTCAGCTTTGTCAGCGACAAATATGTTGACGCTGTTTTGAAGGATATCGTTCCCAAAACAATGGAACGCTTCGGAATGAATGAGATCCTCGCCGTTGTCAAGGAGCACCAGTGCTTTGAGGATTTCGATTATAGATATAGCCAACAGAAGAATGACTTTAAGAACAGCTATTATCACAAGAAAACAAAGCACCTGATGGTTTCGCTCGAAGCGTTTCAGGAGGATTACAAGAAAAATCACGACGGAGCAGAGTGGGATAAGGCGGACGATAGTATCGACTTGGAAGGCGATATAACCGCAAAGGTTGATGTTGAGCAGTTTATGTCAACGCTGTCCGAAAAGGACAGGCAGATATTGGAGCTTCGTGTTGAAGGCTATACCTATCAGGAAATTGCGGATAAGGTCGGCTATAAAACGCACAGCGCCGTTAAGAAACGCATTGACAAAATCGGAAAAGAATTCCAAGAACACAAAAAACAGACATTGGCTTTGAATAGCACCTACTGATTGTTTTCGGTAGGTTTTATTTTTATGCCCAAAATCACAAAACTTTTTATTTGAAAACTGCCCCCATTTTTCAGGGCAGTTTTACTATTTCAGGAGGTATTTTTATTATGAAAAGTTATAAAGACAAAATCATCATCGGTATCGACCACGGCTACGGCAACATCAAAACCGCTAATCATTGTTTCAAGACCGGAATAACCACCCACGACAGTGAACCGCTGTTTACAAAGGATATGCTCACCTACAATGGCAAGTATTATCTGATTGGCGAAGGGCACAAGGAATTCCTGCCCGAAAAGCAGAATGATGAAGATTACTATATCCTCACACTCGCCGCTATCGCAACCGAGCTTGCGGACGAAGGACTGACCGAAGCGGAGGTGATTATCGCCGCAGGCTTGCCTTTGACTTGGACAAGCGGACAGAAAGCAGATTTTGCGAAGTACCTTTCGCAGAACGAGAGTGTGACTTTCACTTTTCGGAATGTTGAGTACAAAATCCATATTTCTAATGTCAAAATCTATCCGCAAGGCTATTCTGCTGTTGTTCCGATCAAATCCACGCTCAAAGGTCTGAGTATGGTAGCCGATATTGGCAACGGTACGATGAACACACTCTATCTTGTCAACGGCAAACCGCAAAGCGGTAAGATGTTCACCGAGAAGTTCGGCACTTATCAATGCACTCTCGCTATTCGTGAAGGTTTTATGCGCAAGACGCGCCGAGAGCTGAACGACTATATTATCGACGAGGTGTTGCAGACAGGCACGGCAGACATTCCCGATTCAGATTTGGAGATCATCATCGCTATTGCGGAGGAATATGTCGCAGAGATCTTCCGCCGTCTGCGTGAGCACGGATATGATGAAAGCACGATGAAGCTCTACGTCTGCGGTGGTGGTGGATGTCTGATCAAGAATTTCTATCACGGAAATCTCGACCGTGTAAAGTTCATAGACGACATCTGCGCTGCCGCAAAAGGCTATGAATATCTTGCAGACGTTTATCTAAGAGCCGAGGCGAAGAATGAAGGACGTGTATAAAATGACGGTACGTTTTGATTTAACCGACGCCCGAGAGCGTTATCTTGCAGAGTATATGCAGACGCTGGATGTGAAGAAGTATCAATCCCGCAATCAGTTTGTGTTAGATGCAATTGCCGATTATGTAGCTTTACAATCAATCACCCGAGAACAGCACGAGGAGGATATTCGTAGCATCATCCGTGAGGAAATGCGGGCTTGCTTTGCAGAAGCAAACTTCGCTCCGCAGCCGGTAAATCCTGCTTTAAGCGCAGAACAACAGGAAGAAGCCGAGCAGGATATTCTGGACGACCTCAAACTGTTTGATTGACGGCACGATGACGGCAAATTTCAAGACCGATATTAAAATTGA
>JBGUWM010000077.1:0-6044 GCA_045221175.1 Acutalibacteraceae bacterium
ACCAGTCAAGCATCAGCCAAGACTTGCCGACTTTCGGTGCGCCGCCGATAATAGCAAGTCCTTGCGGCAACAACTCTTTAATCACAACTTTTGTCGTCGGCAAGTCCATATCAAGAAGCGTATCTCCGTCAATAGAGTTGAATGTTTTTCTGATGTCTAAATCTATAACCAATCACCGATGTCCCCCGGGTTTCGCCTGCCGGGTGCGTGACCGCACCGGACGAATATGTTCCGGTAACGATCTTTACAAAGTCGCTTAACTTGCTTCAAAAACGAAATCGACAGTGGAGGCACTCCGCCGGTGCTTCTGCTTCGCAGAGGTGTCCACAGGACACCCGCACCCTCTTATGCGGCGGGTGCCATTCGGACTTTCAGTGGGGGTTATAAACCCCCACTGAAACCCCGAGGAGCTAAAGCTCCTGCGGTGAGCTTGGATCAATGCAGCCGATGTTAAGCGAGCTTACATCGGGCTTTGCTCCGAGTTAAATACCTTTGTGAGAGCCTGCGTGAATTCTTGGAGCTTGAGCTTAGCAAGCTGATTGAATACGACGTTAAATTAAAGTGTTGCGAACGCTGCGGGCAGTGGTTTACCTACAAGGGCAACTATGACACGCGATACTGCAACCGGATTCATTTAGGTGAATTGCATTCCTGCCGTGACCTCGCTGCCGAGGAAAACTATAAGCTGAAAATGGAAAAGAACGAGGCTCTGCCAATCTACAGGAAATATTATCGCCGTTACTACGCTCGCGTAAAAGTTAACCAAATCAAGAAAAATGATTTCAAAAAATGGAAATATGAAGCGCTTGTCAAGCGTGACGAATGTTCCGCCGGAAATATAACTACCGAGGAGTACATCGACTGGCTCGAAGGCTGTTTTCCCAACAGAAAGAGGAAGGATAAATGAATTTCGTATTCTTTGATTACAGCGTATTAGTTTTTGAAAAATCAAATAAAAGAAAATTAAAAATACTCTTGCAATTTTTGATTATATAAGGTACTATACAAACGCTTCACGCGGCTCGTTGTTGTAACACAAAACACATAGCTTCAGTACTGCGACACAATCAAAAAGCACAAGCTTAGAATCTCTATGAACTCTGAGCTTGTGCTTTTTTGCGTCGACAAGCTGCGGCAAATCGGTTGTGTGGGCTTTGTTTCGTGACTTCGGGTACAACTGCGGACCTTTTTATTTGCGCGACACGTGGCAAAATATCGTGCGTTACGTTTTACCGCTTGTGGCGTCAATCATCAGCCTTACAGCTAAAGAAAAACCCCGGCAAAACGTGTCGCGTTCGCCGAGGTTCATCAACTCTGTGTGATTATCTGTAGAGATTTTTGAGTATAGTTTTTTGCTGCGTTAAAAGCCGCCGAAGCCGCGGTGACCGTAGACCTTGTGCTGATTGAGAGCTGCTTCCAAAGCCTTGAATTCATCGTCGGTTAGCTCGACCTGTGATGCGTTCAAGTTTTCGACAATGCGCTCCTTGTTCTTGGAGCCGGGAATAGGGACTACGTTCGGATATTTGTGTAACATCCACGCAAGTGAAATCTGCGCGGGTGTGGCTTTCTTTCTCTCGGCAAAGTCTTTCAGCGTTTCGACAATCGGTTGGTTGCCTTTTATGTTTCTGCGTGACAGCTGCGGCACCCAGTTGCGGACGTCGTCGTTGCGCTCAAACTGTGTTTGCGGTGTGATCTTGCCCGAGAGCAGACCGCTTGCAATCGGAGAAAAAGGCACAATGCCGACATTGTTCTTCAAGCAGTACGGCGCGACAGCCTTTTCCACATCGCGCTCCACCATTGAGTAGATGTTTTGAATGGCTGATAGCGGCGTTACCTGCTGCGCGCGGTCAATAATGTCTACATCAACTTGCGATAAGCCCCAGCCGCGAATCATTCCGTCATCAATCAATCTGCCCATCGCCTCGGCGATATTTTCGACACTGATATTACTCTGACGGTGCAGATAGTAAAGATCGATCCTATCGGTTCTCAGCCTGTCCATCGACGCTTCCAGATGATTGCGCACCGCGTGATAAACCGAACCTGCGCGCCGTGCCTCGGAGGAATCTACAAAGAGCTTCGTCGCAATCACCACATCGTTTCTGAACGGCTCCAACGCCTTGCCGACAATCTTCTCGTTGTGACCGATACCGCTGAGATTCGGACTGTAAACCTCTGCCGTGTCGAAGAAGGTACAGCCGTGCTCATAGGCGTTGCGAATCGCTTCTATGCTGTATTCTTCATCGGGTATTTTGCCGTAGCCGTGAGAGAACGCCATACAGCCCATGCCAACTTCCGATACCTCAATATTTCTTAAAAACCTTGTTTTCATTTTTTAAAGAACCCCTTTATGCCGCCGAGGACGAGCTTGTTGTTTATCTCGATCACCTCGTCCATCGGGATTTTCTTTCCGTCCTGCACCCACTCGCGGTAGGCGTTCAGCACGGCGTTGTTGATAAAGCCCATCAGGACTTTCTTTTCGTAATCGCTGAGCTTCTGATATTTCTTTGACTTGCTCCACGCTGAATCGGTTACCTTATCCGTCATCTCATCGCGGATTGCGTGATAGCTGCCGCCGCAGGTGATTTTTTCATAAGCCAAGCCCTGCTCCGAGGCGTAAAGGAAAAACTCGCGGTTCACCTTGTCGAGGTCGTCGGGCAGTGCAAAATTCTTTACGCGCTCCAGAAAACCCGCGGACAACTCCGCCTGCATTTCAGCAAGCAGAAAGTCGAGCGTTTCATAATAATGGTAGAAGGTCTTTTTGTTAATCTTTGCGCGTTCGCAAAGCTCCTTGACTGTGATTTTGTCATAATCCTTCTCACAAATCAAGGCTTCAAACGCGCCTTTGATTGCTTTGATTGTTTTGATTACTCTTAAATCTTCATTTCCTGTCAGTATCATAATAATCCTCCGTAACGCAACTATAGTTACATAACAACAAATTCCGAATTATCTTTCAAGCGTTTTTAAACAGGCGCGGCGGAAATTCCGTCACGCCTGTTTTGTTAAGCTCTTTCAAATTCAGGACGCCATGCCGCAAAGCTTTTTAGCTGTTCATCGGTGCGGTGATAGTAGCGTTTATTAATATCGAGCTTGGCAATTTCGTTCATCTCATCATCAGTCAGAGTAAAGTCAAGAATATCAAGATTATCCTTGATGTGAGCGACATTTTTACTGCCGGGAATCACAACAAAGCCCATTTGTGTATGCCAGCGGAGAATAATCTGAACAGGTGTTTTACCGTATTTATCGCCGAGTGTTGCAAAAACGGGTTCTTCCATCAGGCTCTTGTTGCCGTGACCGAGCGGATACCAGCTCATCAGCTTGATGCCGTACTTGTCAAGGGTTTTTCTAAGCTCCTTTTGAGTGAAATACGGGTGTGCCTCTACCTGAATAAACTGGGGCGCGATCTCCCATTTTTGCTGTAATTCGTCGATGTATTTGCCCTCAAAGTTTGAGATACCGATTGACTTCGCCTTTCCCTCCTTGTATGCCTTTTCAAGCTGACGGTAGCCTGCGAGCCAGTTGCCTGCGGGCTGGTGGATATAGAGCAAATCGACGTAGTCCACGCCGAGGCGTTCGAGCGTTTCATCGACCGCATTCTCGTTCTCGTATTCAGAAGGCCAAAGCTTGGTGGAGATAAAGACATCTTCTCTTTTGAGTCCGCTTTCTTTAATGCCGCGACCCACCGCGCGCTCGTTGACGTAGGCGTTCGCCGTATCGACCAGCGAGTAACCCATTTTCAGGGCTTCACGCACGCTGTTTTGCGCATCCGAGGGCTTGAGCATAAAGGTTCCGATTCCAATCACGGGACATTCGATTCCGTTGTTGAGTTTAATAGTTTCCATAATTCGTAGCTCCTTTATCTTTTCTTCAAATCATCTTACAGCTTTTGCCGCCCAATCTGTTACCTGCTTTTCCGAGCCGGAAGCACTGCCTACCTGAACGGCGAGACTTGTTCCAATCTTCGCGCCCTTACATGATGCGGGGATGGTTTTCGGTACGCCGCCGAGCCCCGAGCCCTCATGAGTAACGACATAGTGAACGGTCTTGCCGGTGAAGTCGAGTGCCTCAAGCTGAGTATACAGCGCCATCGGATAGATACCCCACCAGTTAGGTCCGACGATGAAGATGTTGTCGTACTCCGAAATATCGCTGAGCATTTCTTTGAGCTCGGGTCGAGCCTTTGCTCTAAGTTCTGCCTTCGCTTCTTCGATACAGACCATATAATCCTTGTCGTATGGCTTGACGGTATCGACCTCGAATACATCGGCGTCAACCGCGTTTTGGATAAACTCAGTAATCCGCTCCGCGTTTCCTTTTGACAAATTTTGAATTGAACCGTTAACATAATTCTGTCCGCGTCTGGAATAGTAGATGACTAAATTCTTCATGATATCCTCCTGTGTTTCTTGAAATTTATTTTAGCAACTTTAGTTTCTTATCTTACTTATATTATAAATCGGTTTTCGAAAAAAACAACGGGCAGTTTTTCCGAAAAAGTGGGATAAGCAACCCTTTGCGGAAAAGAGTTGCTTATTTTTATCAATAATTTGCAAAGCGCTCATCTTTTTCAAGTGCGGTCATCTGCGCCATTTCGTCATCGGTCAACTCAAAGTCCCAAATGTTGTAGTCCTCGATGATATGCTGTTCATTCGAAGAACCGGGAATACAGATGTTGCCTGCCTGCAAATGCCAGCGGATAATAACCTGCGCCGAGGATTTGCCGTGCGCCTTTGCGATTGCGGATATGGTGCTGTCGTTAAAGAGCGTCTGGGTGTTGCCTCTGCCGCCGAGCGGGAACCAGCTTTCAAGTACCGTTCCGTACTGCGCGATATGTTTTTTCATCTCGCCGCTTTGGTGGTAAGGGTGGGTTTCGTTCTGCAAAAGCGCGGGTTTGATGGTTGTCGCGTTCACAACACGGTCAAAGTCACTCGGCTCATAGTAGTTGGAAAGACCGATGCTTTTCAGCTTGCCGCTTTCTACCGCACGCTCCATCGCCTTGTACGCGTCCACGTCGTTTGACGGCTGGCTGTGATGCAGAATCATTAAATCGATATAATTAAGCCCGAGCTTTTCAAGCGAAGCGTTGATTGCTTCATCACCGTTACTGAAATCCGACGTCTACATTTTGGTGGTGATGAACACATCCTCACGCTTTACAATGCCCTCATTGATAGCTCTCTGCAAGCCTCTGCCGACAGCGGCTTCGTTGCCGTAAATCTTAGCGGTATCAATCAGACGGAAGCCTGCCTTTAACGCCCAATATGTGGAGTTCTCTGCTTCACTGTCCGAAAGCGAATAGGTGCCGAGTCCTAAAATTGGCATTTCATGACCGCTGTTCAGGGTCACTGCTTTCTTGGTGAAATCAAATTCCGGATATCCGTTTGTTTTATCTGTATTGTCTGAATTTTCTGTTGCCGATTCGGTCTTTGCCTGTGTTTCACTTGTTTGTTCAGCTGTTGTTTCTTTTTGCTGTTCGGAGCTGCTTGTTTTAGCTGCCTGACCGCAAGCCGCAAATAGCAAGCACAAGGTCAGAAGTGCGGCTATGATATTGATTTTTTTCACGCTGTTTCCTCCCTTAATTTGTATAAATCCATTCATTGTTTATCTTTTCAAAATGCGCGTTGACGGGCAATGTCCACGAGCCGGACATACCGTAAACCTTTGCGGTGAGAGTGACATTTGCTGTAAGAGTTGCGGTGTCTCCGTTTGCGGTAATCTTACAATCGTCAATTTTGTATTTATGATAATTCAGCGTACCGTCGGCAATCTCGCCAAAGTATTCTTCCTTTGTCTGCGTTTTTCCCGACATATGGGTAAAGGTTGTGCCGTCCTTCACAATGCGGTCTAGCTTGTTGATATCCTTGTCAATCATCGCCTGCTGCATGGTTTTATAGGCGGCGAGGACTTTTTCTTCTTCGTTTATCATAGGTTCACTCTCCTGTTCTGCTGTTGTTAGGGAACCGCTGAATAAAGTGCCTTGTACTGAGCAAAAAAACACATGACATGTTTTTTTCACAAAGCAAACGAATTGTATCCGA
>JBGUWM010000078.1:0-16539 GCA_045221175.1 Acutalibacteraceae bacterium
TCGCGGCTCGTCCAGCCTTGGCGCTTCGCGCCACCCCTTCGGGGACGGCTGGACTTCACCGCGAAGGGACACGCCACACCGTCAACAACCAGCGCATAAGCCGCGCAGAGGAACGAAGATTGAGTGTCCAGTATTTGGCAAACCAAAAACCGCCAAGTTACTTACAGAGTGTCTTTTCTATTTGACAAACTGGGCCCCTTATATGTAACAATCATACCGGCTTCCTAACGTTCAGAATGGTTTCTACTGTCTGCTGCGGTGTTTGGTTGGAATTGTCCAGCCAAAAGCCGATCCGTGGTGTTGTCTGCATTTTACTAAATACAAATTCAATGTATACAGAAAGAAATATATAAGGAGTGGGAGGGATTCCGCCGTAGTCGGCATTGTAGGAAAATCCAAAAGTTTAGATTTTCTCAAAATGCTTATCTTTTGGTCTTTGGTTCGGAATAGTGTAGTGCTGGCGGTCTATCTATTGTTTTCGGTTGCTTGCTTCTTTACCGTACATGAGCATTACTGCCGGGGACAAAGCGTTTTGGAGAGCTGAAAAAATCAATCGGCAGCGTTTCCCAAAAGGTTCTGACTGCTCAGCTTCGTGATATGGAAGAAAACGGACTCGTAAACCGAAAGGTATATGCCGAAGTACCGCCGAGAGTAGAATACTCCCTGACAGAATTGGGACAAAGTTTGAAACCTATTCTCGATGCTATGTGGAGTTGGGGCGAAGATTATAAAGAAAAATGTAATAAATAACGAAAAGACCGTCAGACTCAAACGAGACTTGACGGTCTTATATTTTTTTACTGTATTTAAGAAAATCGTTTTGGTGTTCTTGTTTGCGAAGTTGATAGCCTTGTGCAATCAGCGTATCTACTTTCAGAGCAATTAGGTTTATGTCGGAACACATTGCCCGTGCAATCTGCTGAATGTCATAGCCGTTTTCAATGTATTCCAAAATGGTGTCGTCCGGGAGCGAAGCCTGAGAAGCGAAGATATTTGCTTCATACTCCATACGGTTCTCTCTCATATCAAAGATGTTGAACTCTTTGAACCCGCCGACAGCAACCGCTTCTTGCCTGTGTAGAACATCGTGCCCGATTTCGTGCCATAGCACTATCTGCTCCACGACCGGGTGCATACCGTTTTTAAGAAAAACAAAGCGGTTCTTCAGAATAACCTTGTATGCTCCACGCTGCTTGTCAAAATTTCGGTAGATGACATTGATACCAAGCTCTTTTGCGACCTTGTACGGGTCACGAGTACCGCAACGGTCAATGAGCTTGTTTACGATTTTCACAATCTCAGCCGTAGTGTAATACCCCAATCCGGCTCACCTCCCATATTATAGTATATCGGATATTTACCCTATAATAAATTATAAACTATTATGTGTCCCATATATTGGACTTAGTTCACTTCGAGGATTACTCGTCTTTGCGGTATTTCTTCGGGGTGTATTTTTTATTGTTCTTCTTGGCGATGAGATATGCTTCCTGAATAGCGTCAACCATTTCACGCATATCCTCGTCAGCCATTTCGCCGCCGGCAAACAAACCGGTTACTTCTGCAAGCAACTCCTGAGCCTGTCTTGCTCCTCTGCGTCCGTACTTATCCTCTACATCGGCGATGAAAGCGTCGTCCTCAGACAGCAGATAATTCACATTTACATTTAATGCTTCTGCCAGCTTCTTGTATCTTTCCATTCCTCTCGGACGGGATTTATCATTTTCATAAGAACCAATTATGCGTCGGGTTACGCCGATTTTAGCTGCCAACTCATCTTGACTCATACCAAGCTTTGTTCTTTCAGCCTTGACTTTTTCACCGAATGTCATTGTGATTTCACTCCTTAAAAGAATATTTACAGTTGAACTACCCATTTGCTCTTGACAAGTACAGTTGAAGTGTATATAATATGAATTGGGAAGTTGAACTACACATAGTGTACACCAAACTACCCAAAATGTCAAGGGGGTTCTAAAAATGTTACGAAGCATACTTCATTGTGATATGAACAACTTCTATGCCAGCGTCGAATGTATGCTCGACCCCGCATTGAAGAAATATCCGATTGCTGTCTGCGGCTCTGTGGAAGAACGACACGGTATCGTGCTTGCGAAGAACTACAAAGCAAAGGCTTTTGATGTGAAAACCGGGGACGCAGTATGGCAGGCTAAACAGAAGTGCAAGGACTTGGTTGTAGTACCGCCCCATTATGAGGAGTATATCAAATACTCAAAGCTTGCGAGAAGCGTTTATGAGCGATATACAGACCAAGTAGAACCGTATGGTATGGACGAGTGTTGGCTGGATATTAGCGGGACAGAAAGCCTTTTCGGTTCGCCGGAAAAGGTGGCAAATGAAATTCGTGAAACAATGAAGTTTGAACTCGGCTTGACGATTTCTGTGGGTGTTTCCTTTAATAAGATATTTGCGAAGCTCGGCTCGGATATGAAGAAACCGGACGCCGTAACCGTAATACCAAAGGACACATTCAAAGAAAAGATTTGGGAACTTCCTGCCGCTGACCTGCTCGGTGTAGGACGGGCAACCCAGCGAGTGCTTGACAGCTATTGTATTCGTACCATCGGGGACTTAGCGAATACCGACCCTGAGTTCTTACGAAGAAGATTAGGTAAGAACGGAGTAGTTTTATGGAACTATGCCAACGGTAACGACCTTTCCCTTGTTGCCAAGAAAGACTTCGTTTCTCCTATAAAAAGTGTAGGACACGGTATAACAACAGTAGCAGACTTAGAGAAATCGGAGCAGGTGTGGCCCGTGTTTCTCGAATTGACCCAAGACATCGGACACAAGCTCCGTGTTCACGGACTAAGTGCAGAAGGTGTCGCAATACATATTAGAGACAACACGCTCAATACAAGGCAATGGCAGGCGAAGATTGCACTTCCTACACAGTCTCCGATGATTATTGCAAAGACCGCTTTTCAGTTGTTTGAAAAAAGATATGGGTGGAACAACCCTATCCGCTCTGTGACGGTACAAGCCATAAATCTTGTTCCACAAGACACGCCCCGTCAAATAGATATGTTTATGGACGCTGCTAAACAGGACAAACTGGAGCGAATGGAAAAGTGTGTTGAAGAAATCAGACGGCGTTTCGGAAAGGACAGCATAAGGAATGGGGTTCTGTGTCAGAACCTGCGGCTACCACCGGAAAAAGCCGAAATCACTATGCCGACAGGTATGGTTGGTTAAGGAGGACTTAATGTGATTGACGAAAAAGAGGTTACGGCTTATGTTACGATACCCGACTGCTTTTTGCAGGGGTGCAGCGAAGATATTGTTATCTTCCGTGCGGACGGCGGAAACCATTTTACCGACTACGGAATATATGAGGGAATGTTCCTTTTCTTTGACCGGAAAAAATGCTTTAAGAAAGGAAGGCTTTCCTGTTACATCAATACTGCCGGGGATGACCGACCCAAGTACAGGGTGTCGGATAAGAACATCGACGGATACAAGCACTTGGGAAGATTAGTTTTGACTTTGAGAAATTACGAGGTATAAAAATGGAATCCGAAAGAAGAAAAGTTTATGTTGAAGTAAATGTAACACACAGACCTGATGGAACGGCTCGTCCGAACTTCATCAAGTTTGAGAATGACGAAAAATATGAGATAGACCGTGTAATTCAGAAATGCCGTGCGGCTTCCACCAAAGTCGGAGGAACCGGTATCCGCTACACGGTACAGATTTGCGGCAAGCCCACATTTCTGTTCGACGAAGAAAACGGAAAGTGGTTTGTAGAAGCAAAATCCTAATGGTAGGAGGTTTTGTAACTTGAAACATTTATCGAGATTTGACATCGAAGCGATAGCCGACAAATATGTTCAGGCATATATGGCACTTCCCGATGTCCGCAACACACAAATATATAGAATTGACCCGGAGCTTCTCTTGGAGAAGGTTCTCGGATTGAATGTCGAATACCAGCACCTATCCTATGACGGTAGTATTCTCGGAATGACCTCATTTACGGAAATGGGTGTTCAGGTATTTGAAGATGATGATAACGAAGCCTTTTTCTTTTTGGACGGGAAAACCGTTCTTGTGGAAAAGGACTTGAACTTTGACAGTAAGCTGAAAGGCAGAAAGAACTTTACCTTAATGCACGAGGGCAGCCATCAGATATTCAAGATGTTGTTCCCGAATGATTACGGTGTAACACAGAAATCTGCCGGAGTACATTATTACAAGGCAAATTCCGAGAGGAATAAGCCAATATCCGATTGGGAGGAATGGCAGGCAAACACGCTTGGAGCTGCTATTCTTCTTCCTAAAAACCTCATAAAACAAGGAATGTATCTGTTCAATCTCGGCGAAAAGATTGAATGCCTGAACAAGATATACTATCCGAGTGTATATAAAAGGTTTGACGCACTTGCCGATTTTTTAGGGTGTTCCAAAAAAGCACTTGCCATACGAATGAAACAGCTCGGACTACTGAAAAAGGAGTATCTTGATAATCCTTTTGATTTGGTTACGGTTTATCCGGAGGTGAGCGAGCTATGAAATCGTTGGAACAAAAGATAATCGTAAGGTGCAAAAACTGTGGCTGGCGTATTTTTGACAAGGTAACAATGACAACAGGCGTTATTGAACTGAAATGCCCAAACTGCCACAGAGTAGTAGAGGTTGACCTTTCCCTACGCAAAGGAATGGTCAAGTACAGATTAGTAAAGAACGATAACAGAGCGAACAATTAAATATCGGGCAGATGTACCGAGCCACGAGTCCTTGAGCGAAAGCTCCTGAGTCATCAAATTGCCGGACGCTGAGAATTAAGGGATAGAAATATCCTAATGTTCTTGGTGTCCGGCTTTTTTGTCGCTCCCGAAAGGAGCAAGACCGTGACATATAAGTGGCTGGCTTATATCGCCAAGTATCCGTAATCTCCGAATTTTTGATTTCAACCAAATTCAAAAATTCAAATTCAAGGAGATTACGACAATGACAAAACTTACATTAGAACAACAGGAATTATTATTTGCGAACGACTGCAAGCTCATCAATCTGCGGTATGAATACCACGGTTACACAGGCACGGAGAAATGGGCGATTGTAACAGAACTGGCGGAAGAAGAATTGTGGGTTAAATACCCTGATGTTATCCGTCGGTACACCCCGTTCATTCTGCTTTCAATGGCTCAGGGCGAAGTGATTGACGAGTCATACAGAAACAACGATAAGTACGAAAAGCGAGCAAAAAGAACAATCGATGTGTACGGGTATGAAGATGACATCTCTGAACAATTCCACCGGGAACTGATTACTCCGTTTGTTGACCCGTTTGAGCAAGCGGAAGAAGAACGGATTGAGGAAGAAAAGGAACAGCTTCGCCAGTTAGAAATTGCAAAAGTCAGAAAGGTCTTGGAAATGCTGAAACCTGTTCAGAGAGAACGACTGATAAAAGCGATTTTGTTAGGTATGAGTTCAAGAAAAATTGCAAAGGAAGAAGGAGTATATTACAGCGTTGTAGATAAGTCGATTGCTGCCGCAAGAAAAAATTTCAAGAAATTTTATGAAAACCTCTGATTTTGGGTGTGCATTTTGACCCCCTTTGTCCAAATGAGTGAAGGGGTTATTTCAAATCCGGATACGAAATGCACCTTCAATACTAAATGAACAGAGAGGTTATACATATATGCAGAGAAAAGAAATTCAGCGTGGAGATTTATTCTACTACGATTTTGGAAAAAGAGAGGGGTCTGTCCAGTCGGGAGAGAGACCTGTAATGGTAATTCAGGCAGACAATTTTAATGCCAATGCTCCGACAATTATTGTTGCGGCTGTTACGGCTGTGATGAAAAAGAAGTATCTTCCTTCACACATCATTTTGGGTGAGGACTTCGGTCTGAAGAAGCCGTCAATGGTTCTTCTTGAACAGATACAGACCGTCAATAAGGATGAACTGACAGACTACATTGGTTCGGTAAACGATGAAAGGCTTTGGAAGCAAATTAACGCAGCTCTTAAAAAGACTTTCGGTTTATGGATTTACAACACAGACAGAAACGGAGATGTTCGCTGCTTATGCCCCAAGTGCCTGAGCGACTATATCCACGACCCAAACTATGTTGTCAGGCGTCTTGACCCGTTTGCGAAAAGCAAAGACCACTGCGATAAGTGCAATAACAGCGGTTGGGATTACATCGTTTATGACAAACGCACCTCGGTCAAAGGAAAGGGGTGCAGGAATGTCTAAACAAATCAGGAACAAGTTCAAATATGATATTCCGATTTATCACAGACCTATTATTTCCGTTGACGAAGCGACAGCTTATTCAGGAATAGGCAGAACCAAATTGTATGAGTTGACCACAATGGAAAATTGCCCCTTTGTAATTTGGGTAGGGACACGAAGGGTGATTAAAAGAAAATCATTTGTTGAGTATCTTGAAAGGCAATACTCAATTTAGCCTAAATGTCAAGTATGCGATGAGTCAATTCGCATCATTGGCTCATCGCAATTTTTCCAGTATCCTTTATGGCAGAAACGGCAAGGAGGTCATAGAGATGTCGGAAAAAAGAGCAACAAGAGTCAGGAATAAATATAAGTATGATGTTCCTTTATGGCACAGACCCATACTGTCTGTGGCAGAGGCTACCGAGTATTTTGGAATAGGCAGCAACAAGATATATGAATTGACAGAAAAAGAAAACTGCCCATTTGTTATTTGGATAGGTTCAAGGAGAGTTATTAAGAGAACTGCGTTTGAACGATTTCTTGAAAAGCAGTATTCGATTTAGGTAGGAATGGAGGAAATAGAAATGGCAGAGAATAAAAAGCAGTTTGAAATTCCGTTGTATGAAAAGCCTTTTCTTTCGATAGAAGAAGCGTCTGTATATACGGGAATCGGCAGAGACAAGTTATACGAACTTACAAATCCGGAAGATTGTCCTTTCGTTTTATGGATTGGCAATCGCCGAATGATTAAGAGAAGGGTTTTTGATGAGTACATTGAAAAATGCTACTCAATATGATGGGAGGTGTTAGTAATGGACAATAAAGAAACGGCAGAGCATTTTAGAAGCAGGAGTTCAGAAGTACCTTTATGGCACAGACAGAATATCTCAGTAGAAGAAGCCAGTGGGTACACAGGACTTGGAAGAGACACGATATATTCTCTCACGCAGGAAGATGACTGTGACTTTGTATTAAAAGTCGGACACAGAACGATGATAAAGCGAAAAAAGTTCGAGAATTATTTGGAAAACCTTTCGTCGATATAGGAGGTGCTTTAGGTGTTAAGAGTTATTAGTGAAGAAATCACTGCTTACAGAAGGCAGATTGATGAAAGAAAAAATGATTTACCACTATGGGAACAAAAAGTCCTTACTTGTGATGAAGCAGCCGCATATTCCGGAATTGGTATTAGAAGGCTGAGAAAAATGGCATTGGCAAAAGGGTGTCCGTTTGCTATTGCAAATGGTACACAGATTTTGATAGCAAGAGAAAAGTTTGACGCTTATATGGATAAAGCGGAAAAGGTTTAGGAGGAAAATAAAATGGCAAAGACAAAAAGACGAGATAAATCAAGAGTGGTTCTCCGTACAGGAGAATCACAACGTGCAGACGGTACATATCATTATAGTTGGACGGATGCAAATCGCAAAAGGCGTTATGTATATGCCAAGACACTCGATGAGCTTCGCTACAAAGAGGAGCAGATTGAAAAAGATAAAAAAGACGGCATAAAGGCAGAAGCTCGATATACTACCCTCAATGATATGTATGAGCTTTGGAAAGACTTGAAACGAGGTCTTAAAAACAATACCTTTGAAAACTATAAGTATATGTATGAGACATTCGTTCGTAATCAAATTGGCTCAAAGACGGTATCTTCTTTGAAAAAGACAGATATTAAAAGGTTCTATAATTACCTTGCAGATGAAAGACATCTAAAACCGGCGACTATTGACAATATCCATACGGTTCTTCATCAGATTTTGGATATGGCAGTTGATGATGATTATCTCAGAAATAACCCTTCCAATAATGTGCTGAAAGAGTTAAAGCAGTCCCATTGTTTTCAAACGGAGAAACGCAGAGCCTTAACGAGACCGGAACAGGAATTATTTTTGAGCTATCTGAAGAATACACCGTCTGCAAGTTTGTGGTATCCAATTTTTGCGGTGTTGGTTGGAACGGGACTTCGTGTTGGTGAAGCAACGGGTCTCAGATGGTGCGACATTGATTTGGACGAAGGAATTATCAATGTTAATCATACGCTGGTATATTATGACCATAGAACCGACGGTAGTAAGCGTGGCTGCTATTTTAATATCAATACCACGAAAACGCCGGCTGGCAAACGCCAAGTCCCGATGTTGGATTTCGTCAAAGAAGCATTCCTTATGGAAAAAGAAAGACAGGAGCTTCTTGATATTCATTGTGAAGCTGTTGTAGACGGATATACTGATTTTATCTTTCTTAACCGTTTTGGACAACCGCAACATCAGGCAACCCTTAACAAAGCAATCCGTCGTATTATCCGTGACTGCAATGATGAACAGCTTTTGAAAGATGAAAATGCAAAGGTTTTGCTTCCGCATTTTAGTTGCCACTCATTAAGGCATACATTCACGACAAGAATGTGTGAAGCAGGGGTTAATGTAAAGGTTATTCAGGATACGCTTGGACACAAAGATATTTCTACAACCCTTAATATTTATACCGATGTGACGAAGGAGTTAAGGAGGTCTGAATTTGAAGGTCTTGACTCGTACTTCAAAAATGAGTATAATAAGGCGAATGAAGTATTATAAACTGCTCGTTTTCGTGGGCATTAGATTTACATCATTTACACCAATTTCTACAAATAATGCTGCTCCGAGGGTGTACGTTTAGGAGATAGGAAAGTCTAAAAATGGGCTTCAAACAACATATCAGTAGAACTTGGCAGATGATAGAACAGCAAGTGAATGATGTACCATTTCGTCCCCACGATGAAATCTCTGGACAAGTAAAATACGCGATATATAGTAGTATTGAGAGTATATAGCAACTATATATTGTGTATTACAGAACGAGTAGAATAGTTTTTACCACAATTTTACCATATACCACAAACAGAACAATGGACGCAAAACGCCGCTTGTTATTCCTTCGGGAACAGCAAGCGGCTGATTTTTTATTTATGCTGCCTCACCGAAACGCTCATAGATATATCGGCTTATACGGTCGCGGCAGTTATCAATGTTGTTGTCATCGTAGCATTCAGGAAGCTCTCCCCATAATGTGTCACGGATAACAATATCGACGGACGCTTTTGTTTCTTCCTTTTCTGACCAGTGATCTGAACGGACAATAATATCCTTTATCTTTTGCAAGAGATCAATAGATACGGATTTCACCTTTGAAATATCGGATTTGCTCAGCTCCGGTTTGATGAGAATATCGTAGATTGTCAGCTCTTCTTCGCTTGTGAAGCCTTCGCGGATATATCTTTGCTGTTCATCGTCAAGGTCTTTTGCGAGTTTTGTCAGTTCCTCAAAGATTTTTGCGATTGCAACACCATCCTGTTCTCCGTTATACAGTTCGATAATGTTCCGGTAACGCTCATAATAATCCATACGGGACGGATTATCCGAAAGCATAGCATCGAGTTTATGCTGAATGACCTCCTCCAGATCGCGCAGAATCAGCTTCTTTTTGCGAACCTTTTCAAATTCACGGCGCAGCAGATCAAAGTTTATCTCGCTGATATTGACCTTGCGTTCTTCGTTGCTGCCGGTATCGGAAATATCCTCCATGCTGATATATTCGTTTATGATAGAATTGATCCCTACCATCAGATCGGTAATGTCTATATGCCGGCGCTTCTGGCGCAGCATATTATAGATCGCAATAATGGCATTACATTCTGTGCGCTGTTCTTCGGTCAGCTCGTCACGGTTCATATATTTTATCAGCTTGTTTATTTCCGCACCGTAGGTCATAAAGGTCTTTCTGTCCTCGGCTGTGCCGCAGACAGCCTCTGCCGCTTCTAATCTTTCCAGCTTGGAAAAGTCCTTCGCATCTATCAGCTTTTGCAGATCATAGCCATTTGAGGAAAGAAATGCTCTTGCTGCTGCGGTGGTTTCAATTATCCGCTGTTTCAGCATTTCCTTGTCAATAGTCGGGTCGGTTACATCCTTTCCGCTCGGGTTGCGTGTGTAATCAGCAAGGGCTTTTCTAAGGGCAGAAACGATGCCGACATAATCTATGATAAGTCCGTTGGTTTTGCCTTCGTTCACACGGTTGGCACGGGCGATAGTCTGCATAAGTGTATGAGCTTTCAGAGGCTTGTCAAGATAGAGACAGGAAAGACATTTCACATCAAAGCCCGTCAGCCACATGGCACATACAAATACCACACGCAGAGGATTATCCTCATCCTTGAATTCCTTGTCAAGCTCACGACTGACCATTTTACTGCGGTGCGGGGTTATGTCAAGTCCCCATTTGCGGAAGGTCTGTATTTCGTTCTGCTCCTGACTGACGACAACAGCCATTTCTGTTTTACGCATCCAGTCTATTTTTCGTTCAAGCGCCTGATATTCCTGCTGAGTTGCATTTTTAAGCTGTTTTTCAAGCGCTTTTATCTCATCCTGCCAGTATTCCTGAACATAGTTATACATACGCACACAGGTCACTTTGTTCAGACAGACAAACATTGCCTTTCCGGTTTCCCATAGATCGGAATAGTGATGTACAAAATCCTTTGCGATGGCTCTGAGTCGGGGTTCGGCGGTGAGGATATGTATTTCCTTTGCGAATTCCTCCTCTAACTTATCCTGACGGTCAACATCAAGATCAGCGTTTTCGATAGCGTCCAGTATCCTGTCGCTGATCTCAGGGTTTTTGAGGTCTTGTATTTTTTCGCCGCGGTTTTCATAATAAAGCGGAACGGTCGCGCCGTCCTCGACTGCGCGCTGAAAATCATACACGGAGATATAACCTCCGAAGGTACGGGCGGTCAGGTTATCGCTTGACAGCAGAGGCGTACCGGTAAAGCCTATCCTTGACGCATCGGGGAGGAGTGCCATCAGGTTTTCGGCAAAAACACCGTACTGGCTGCGGTGAGCTTCATCCGACATGATCAGGATATCGTGATCGGTATGTATCGGAGCTGCGCCCGGCTTGTTGAATTTTTGTATCAGCGTAAAGATAAAGCTGGGATTGCCCTGCAGCTTATGGATAAGGTCTTCGCCGCTGGAGGCAATATATTTTGACGCCTTTGTGCCGCTGAGCATACCGCAGTTTTCAAAGGTATCGCTGATCTGCTTGTTCAGCTCGTCACGGTCGGTCAGGATTATGATAGTCGGAGAGCCTGAAAACTTCCGTCTGATCTTTGCCGCTAAAAACAGCATGGAATAGCTTTTTCCTGAGCCTTGCGTATGCCAGAAAACGCCTAACTTGCCGTTACGGAGCCTGCGTTCCTCATAGGCTTTTATCGCTTCGTTTACGCCCAGATACTGATGGTTGCGGGCGAGTATCTTTGCGGTTTTGCCGCCGGAATGGTCGTATATGATGAAGTTTTCCAGAATGTCGAGGAAATTCTCCTTTTTGCAGATACCGCGCAGCATGGTTTGCAGGGCAACGCTGCCCTGATCGTCCTCTGCAAGTCGTTTCCATTCGTGGAAGAATTCATACTTGCTGCCTATCGTTCCGACTTTTGCTTCTGTTGCGCTGGACAGCATAACAAAGGCATTGTAATAGAAAAGCTGCGGTATCGTATCGAGGTAGTCGGTGTAGTTATCGGTATAGGCATTTTTGACATCGACATAGTAATTTTTCAGCTCCACAAACAGCAGAGGAATACCGTTGACAAAGCCGACAATA
Source organism: Acutalibacteraceae bacterium (assembly GCA_045221175.1). Taxonomy (GTDB): domain Bacteria; phylum Bacillota; class Clostridia; order Oscillospirales; family Acutalibacteraceae; genus UBA1213. The sequence goes on from JBGUWM010000078.1 coordinate 11,849, forward strand.
TCCGTGCGGCGGTGGTAATTGCGGGAATGTATTTTCATCTCCTTGACGGCAAGGAAATCATTATTTTCCGGGTTTGCAAAGTCGATAACAGCCGCTCTTTTAGTTTCTGTGCCGCCGTCCCTGCGCCTTGCGGCAACGGGAATACCGTCACGGATAAGGCGGTATTTTTCCTCGTTGGTCTGCATCAGGGAGGCGCTTGCAAGGTGATCGGAAAATATCCTTTGCGCCTGTGCGGTCTGTTCATCGTTTATCCACGGGTTCAGCCGCCGCAGGGCTTTGCGGAAATACCGCCACAGCACAACTTCCTCATAGCTTTTGCGCCCCAGCGTCCCTTTTTCGCCCAGCATTTCCTTGTTGTAGGCAAAAACCACCTGCCAGCCCAGCTCATCATGCAGCAGCTTTCCTGCGCTTTCCTGTATATCGTTTTCGGTGTAGCCGGCGCTCATGTTAGTCACCTCTAATAGTTTTAGTTTTGTTTATCTTCATTTTTTATTTTTTCGTTCAGTTCTTTTACCCTCTTTTTTCTATCTACATTGTCCAATTCCAAAAAACATATCAAAGATAATTGATATGTTTCATCATACCATTTTTCCAATTCTTCATTTGTCATACTTGCAACATATTTGTGATAGTTAGGTGATTTAGGATCAGTGTTATTGTGTCTGATATTTATGTTGTTAAATAATGCAAATATATCTTGTTCTAAAGATGAATTTATTGCTTTTAATTCTCTTCGTTTTGCTTCTAACAAATCTGCATATTTAAGCAAGGTATCTCGTTTTTTATCTAAATTACCCTTCATTGAATGATGATTATACTCAATCGTTTTGTATGATAATGCTGGATCAATGATCTCTGAAACAGCGATTGCTTCTGGTGATTTTGGAACGAATATTGTAACCATTAATTCATTATTTTGGGTTTGCATATAGCCGATTTTTTCCATTATCAGAAATACATTTTGAAAATAGATATTTATTTCTTCATCTCGATCATGTAATCCAAAACAACGTAATGGTGATAGAAGATTTATTGTATATTCACAAAAGCTTATAAATGAATCTAAATCTATGGAATCTAATTTATTACGGAAAGAACAGTAATCAGTTTTTGCTTCGAATTCATTCAAGGATAAACATGTTCCCCTGAAATGATATTTCAAGAAATACTGTGAGCATAATGATCGTAAAGAACGATAGTAATCTCTGCTATCTCGATAAAACATATAATGTAATTTTCTATACTCTGAATTCAGTGTGATTTCTGCATTCTTTAATACATCAGCAAATGTTCTTCTTGCCATTTTCACACCTCCATCTCCCCGCTCATCAGCTTCGGCAGCAGACGGTCACGGGCTTGTTGACTCTTTGCTATTGTATTTCGCAAACATTGTATTCTATTAAATATGTAATCAGCGATAAACATAAATCGACTTGCAGTATCTTTAGTTGGTAGAATTATTTCCTCGGCTTTTAAGTACTTGAAATGTCTTGCATAATGATAGTTAGATAAATCAATATGTAATAAACTGCAATATAGTAATGATTGTGGAATACAAGCATCATTGCTTACGATAAGTTGAGTTCCATCCGCCCCTTTGGCGAATGGAAATGTAATGTATTTCAAAATACGAGTATGATCTCCAAATACAATTACAGGTTTATCAATATCTACGATAGATTCTTCATCATTTGTGTAACCTGCAATATATTCTTTGCTTTGATCAATAACTGGAACTTTGCCTGCCGAAAGATAGTCAGAAGTTTTGATTTGTTTTGTTCTATCTATTTTTTTAATTACACTACCAACAGTTTGTTTTCTCCACCCCTCCGGCACACCGTCAACAATAGCAGTATGCTCATGTCCGGGGAAACGCAGGTCAACAAACCACTCTTTATACAGTCGCTGCGCGGCTTCTTCAAGGAGCTTGATCTGTTTCTGGTTGTTTTCGATAAGGTCGTCGTAGGCGGAGAGGATGGAGGAAATGCGATCCTGAGTATATTTCGGCGGAAACACAACCTTCAGTTTTTGCAAATCACTTCCCCTAATGCCTGATTGTGCACATTGAGAAACAATGGTCTTTATTGGTGAATATGGGGAGCGGAAATAGTAATAGTAAAAAAGCGGATTAGCAATTTCTTGATTTAATCTAATGCGGATAATATGGGATTCAAATACAGTCAATGACGAAACGTCCATAACGATGCTACATTTGCCTGCTCCTTCGAGAACAAGGGACTGACGAGCAAATAACAAATCGTACTTTTCTACATTGGCTGATTCTTTTTCTTTATCATTAAGCGGAACGAGTTCCATTGAAATATCATAAATACGATCATTGGCGAATAGTTCACCCATATTTATCATCTTGTAACCAGAACCGCGTACTTTACTTGGCTTTGTTAATCCGTTTCTTGAGTTTTCCAAATACAAATTTTCAAAAGGAATCAAATCCCAACTCATAACCCCATCTCCTCCAGATTCTTTGAGATGGTGTCCATGAGGTCGTTGGACTGCTGCTGCAAGGATAACAGCTCGGCGTGTATCTCCTTCATGCGCTCGGCAAAATCTACCCCATCATCCTCTACCGGCGCAACGCCTACATATGCACCGGGTGTGAGCGACCAGCTTTTTTCCTCGATCTCCGATATATCGGCTGCCCTGCAAAGACCGGGAATGTCTGCATATACGCCCTCACCGAATTTTTCATAAAGCCATACCGCTTCTTTTGCGACCGTGAGCAGGGCTTCTTTTTCGGCTGTGCGCTCGTCATATTCTGCCTGAATCTTCTTTTTGCTGCGCTTGTCGGCAGCCTCAACAGCGGCTCTGGCTTCCTCACGCAGTGCGGAAAGCTCCTGCTCTGCTGCGGCTCTGCGCTGTTCAAAGCTGCCCTCGCCGCCAATGGCGCAGCGGTATTCGTCAAGCAGCTTTGTGTATTTGTCTGTTTCACCACGATACAGCCACACAATGGCGTTCAGGTTTTTAAGCTGCCATTCGCTCCATTCGTTCAGCGTTCTGTCAACAACGGTGTAGTAATTTCTTGCATCAAGGAAAAGCACCTTGTCGCGCAGCTCCTCCGGCTTGCCCTTGTCAAAGAACCACAGCGTACAGGGCAGGGACTTTGTGTAGAAAAAGTTGTTCCCGACACTGACCATGACATCTACATGACCGGTCTGTATCAGCTTCTGACGGATATCCCTGTCCTTGCTCTGGCTGTCCGTTGCAGAGGACGCCATGACAAAGCCGGCTCTGCCGTGTTCGTTCAGATAGGAATAAAAATAGGATATCCACAGATAATTTGCATTGCCGAATTCCTTGCTTTTGTTCACTGCCGGCAGACCAAAGGGCAGACGACCGGCACTTGCGGCGGATTCTGACTTTACCTTGTCAACATTGAACGGGGGATTTGCCATAACATAATCGCACCTGCCGCAGAGGTTATGCGAATCGTTGTAATAGGTGTTTGCCTCATCGCCGGATTTCAGCGTCACCGAAAGACCATGCACCGACATATTCATCAGGCACAGCTTTGCGTTGTATTCGATCTTTTCCTGACCGTAGAAAGTCATGGCGTGGGTGGGCTTTTCTCCGGCAGCCGTTACAAAATCGCCGCTCTGGATAAACATACCGCCGCTGCCGCAGGCAGGGTCAAGCAGTACACCCTTTTTCGGCTCGATGATATTGACGATCATTTTGACAAGGGATTTCGGCGTAAAGAACACACCGTCATCCGATGCGATATTCTTTGCAAACTTATTGAGGAAATATTCGTATATCCGCCCGAAAACATCTCCGCCTACATCATTGAGCGCAGAGTTATTGAAAATACGCAAAAGCTCCTTTAGTATCTCATCCGAAAAGATAGTATATTCCTTTGGCAGAACGCCCCTGAGCTGGTCGCTTTGTCCCTCAATAAGCTCCATAGCATAATTGACGACTTCGCCCAGACTGTTGAGGGTCTGACCGCTGCTGTTTTTCAGCTCCAGCGCAGCGATATTTTCCGGCAGATTAAGCAGATACTCATACTGTGCTTCCTTCGGCAGATACAGCGCACTCTTTGAAATGAAATCCGCCGCCTCAACAGGTTTTACTCTGCCGTTTCGTGAGGGTCTGTTTTTCATAAGCTCCGTTTCAACAAGCCTGAACCTGCTGTAAGCATAGCGTAGGAAGATAAGCCCCATCACGGGCATACAATATTCATTAGCCGTCAGGTTCGACCCCGACCTCAGCAGATCAGCGGACTCCCACAGCTCATTTTCAAGTTTTCTTATATTTATCATGTCAACGACCTCGCAATCTTCACCTTTAAGTATAACATATAATTTCTCTTTTTTCTACATAAAATTCGGATAGATTCACCAAAATGAAAGCTGATCAAGGCGAAAAAATGCTAAAAAAATGCTATATGAATTATGTTTGAATAGCTGACTTGCTAATTTCTGCCGAAACTAACTTTTACCGCTTTTTTCTCGGTTTTTCCGGTTTTCTTTTTCTTCCGATTAACCCATAAGAATAGTGATAATCAGAAAAATATAATAGTTTCATTTCTTTTCATAATAAGCGCAAACTATTTCTGCAACTTTATTTTCAATTAAATCGTTAATAAAACTAACTTTTTCAGAAGCAGCTTTTGTCATTAGCCTTGCAAAAACATGATATTCGTACCGCTATTTACTATGTCAGATGAAACG
>JBGUWM010000079.1:0-7556 GCA_045221175.1 Acutalibacteraceae bacterium
GTGTGCGGATTGCGCAGTAAGATTTTTCGTCAGGTTGTACAAATAAATTGAGGTAAGGCTGTCGCCTTGCCGAGATTTTTTGGGCAAACTGACGGAATAAGATTCAAGCAAGCCGTGCGCCTTGAATTGTGCGATGTTGCCTTTATTTATTCAAAACGTTCTCTTGCTTTTTACGGCAAAGCAACAATAATCAAAAAACAAAAGTGCAATAAAACCTGACAAACATCAAGCTTTATCGCACCGTTTAGCCAAAGATCAAATTATTCTGCCATTAATGAGAAGTGACTCACATTTTTGGCTAATTTATTGGGTTTATTATAACACATAAAATCACTTTATGCAAGTTTTACCAAAAAACTTTTTCATTATAGCATACATACGATTTATTTGAATATATCTGCCGCAGGTAATTGATCAGGCGTCCTTCTGCCTCAAACAATATAAACAAAACCTGATAAAATCTTGCAAAAAAATTTGGCTCTTATTGAACCTTAAAATGCTGATATAAACTTGTTTTATGAATAAATTATGCTTTATAATTGTTGTGGAATTATGCGCAAATATACAAAAACTGATTCCCGAAAAACATGGAGGTAGATTATGAAAGTAAAATCAGTTTTGAAAGCTACGTCTGTTTTGCTTTCCGCGATCATGCTGGTCAGCTCAGCACAGGTTGGGCTGACTGCTTTTGCAGCGGAAACCGACGGAAATGTTGCTGCTCAGGAAACCGCGGAACCAACGGTTTCTACACCGGTTCAGCTTTTGGCTGAAACACAGGAGGTAACGGAAAGCGTTGCCGAAGAACCGACAACACAGCCTGTGACGGAAAAGCAAACCGAAGCGCAGGAAACAACAGAAGCAGAACCCGAGACCACCGAACCGACCCGGAACAGCAAGGATCCTGAGGCAGTGGGAGCAAAAGCAGGAGACGCTGTGGGCGTGACCTCTACCTTTAACGAGAACAACGGCACGCTCCACATAACCGGCAGCGGCGATATGCCCAATTATAATTCACCCTACAACGTTCCTTGGTACGCAAAACGCGGATTGATAACAAAGGTCGTTATCGAGGACGGCGTAACCTCAATCGGACGCTACGCCTTTTTCGGTTGTGAAAAGCTGACATCGGTATCTATTGCAAACACTGTTAAGAAAATTGAAGGCGATGCTTTTTATAACTGTACGGCATTGAAAAGAATTGATATACCCGACAGCGTTACTTCGTTAGGCATGTATGCTTTTCAGAATTGTACTTCTCTTGAAAGCGTTAGAATGTCACAAAACGTTAAGGAATTGAGCTATCAACTTTTCTACGGCTGTTCCTCGCTTGAAAGCTTTGAAATCCCCGACAGCGTTACTTCGATCAGCTCAAGCGTTTTCAAAGGAACAGCTATCACAACGCTGACGATACCAAACAGCGTAACAAGCATCGGCGGCGACAAGCTTTCGGGCTTAACTAACGTTACTGTTCGCGCAACGATCGGAAGCAACGCAAAGCTTTACTGCGACCGCAACGGTTTAGACTTTGAAAGCACCGGCGTTTGGAACCACGAGGGCGAGTGCGGAGAAAATGTCAGCTACTTTCTCGACAGTGCTAACTGCGTTATGACGATCAGCGGAAGCGGCGATATAAAGAACTACAATTCGGCTTACAGTATGCCGTGGGAGCTGTACCGCGACTATATCAAAACTCTTGTAATTGAGGATGGCGTCACCTCAACCGGAAGCTACGCCATTTTCGGTTGTGAAAAGCTTGCCCCGGTTTCTCTCCCCAACAGCATGACGAAAATTGAACACAGTGCTTTTCAAAACTGTAAGGCATTGAAAAGAATTGATATTCCCGACTGCGTGACTTCATTGGGCACCTACGCTTTTCAGAACTGTTCTTCTCTTGAAAGCGTGAGGTTGCCGCAGTACATAAAGAAATTAAGCTATAACCTTTTCAATGGCTGCACCTCGCTTGATAGTATTTATATTCCCGACAGCGTCACGTCAATAGAAGGTCATGTATTCCAAGGCTGTGAATCATTGAAAACAATTGAAATACCTGCAAACATCAAGCAGTACAGCGATAGTCTTTTTGAAGGCTGCAAAGCTTTGACAAGTTTTACTATTGCGGACGGAGTTACCTCTATCGGTTACAGCGCGTTCAGAGGAGCCGGTCTTAAAGCGATAACCATTCCCAACAGCGTTACATACATAGGCTCAAACGCTTTTGAAAATTGCGCGTCACTCAAAAACGTTAAGATGTCCGATCATGTCACAAGCTTCAATCCCGGACTTTTCAGCGGCTGCACTTCGCTGGAAGGCTTTGAGATCCCCAATACGGTAACAGCTATCGGAAACAGTGTATTCTATAATACAGCGCTCAAAAGTATCAAGCTTCCCGACAGTGTGATATCCATAGAAGCAAAAGCATTCATGAATTGTTCAAATTTGAAAGATATTTCAGTCTCCAAATCGATCACAAGCATCGGGTCCTACGCTTTCAAAAACTGCAGTAAGCTGCAGCACTTCTTATTCCCCGACACACTGACAACTATCGGAATCGGCTCGTTCCATAATACCCCGCTCAATGAAATCAAACTTCCCGACAGTCTGACGTTCATCAGAGGCGAGGCGTTCAGACATTGTACGAATCTGACAGATGTTGTGATCCCCGAATCGGTTACAAGCATTGAACCTGACGCGTTCAGAGAATGCGAAAAGCTGCAATACATCTTAGTCCCCGAAACTGTGACAAACATCGGTGCAAGACTTGTTGCCGATTGTGAAAACGTTGCGGTAATCGGTTCGATGAATTCTGCGGCTTATGATTATACCGTTAGGGAAAACGTCAGATTTTTACCGATTACCGGCACGGGCGACGGCTACGCGATTTGCGAGACCGGAGAGCAGTACGAAAACATGACTCTGCGCTTTACTTCGTCAGACGGCGATAGAGTTTATACAAAGATTCTCACAACAGACGACGAAAACATTATTTACGGTATTGACAGAGAAAAAACCTATACCGCCGAGGTTTGCTCGCGCAACGGAAACGTGTTCTGTTCAAAGGATAATATTTCTTTTGGAGAATCAAGATCTGTTTCCGTAGCCTTTGAAAACACAAAAGCTCCGCTTGACGTCAAGGTCATTGTTGTTGATGAAAACGGAGATGAAAGAGACGGCTTTACCGCAAGCTGGATTGACAAAAACGGAAAATATATTTCCGACAGCAAAACCCTGACCGAGCGTATCGGCGGCGAACAATTAAGCTGTGAAATCAAGCTCGGCAACGGTCTTTTGCGGAATTACAAAGCTCCCAAAAAGGCAAATATCACGGTTTCTGAGAACTCCGAAAACACTGTAACAGCTGAGCTTGAAAAATACGCGACTTACACTGTTTCAGGCACGGTGAAGGATTCCGGCGACGAAACACTTCCGAATGTTAAGGTCACCGCTTCGCAGGATATCGGCGGCAAAACGAGCGTATACAACGACGTTACCGACGAAAACGGAAATTATTCGCTCACGCTGACTGAGGGCGATTATCAGCTCACCTTCTGCAAAAACGGATATTATGACAAGACCGTGAACGGAACTTTGGCAGAGGACAAGGAAGAAAACACAACGCTTGAAAAGCTCTCCGGCTCAAAGCTCGGCTGCACAGTCAGCTTCAATACACTTTCCGCTTCAATTCAAAATAATCTCAGCCTTAACGAGCTTTCGGTTTCTGTATTTAACCAAACTAAGAATAAGGCTGTAAACGACTTTACCCTGCAAAACAATTACTTCTATTTCAAAAATGAGGATGTTTCTCAGGGAGATACTCTCAAATTCACCTTTGCAGATACAAGCGGAGTGTATGAAGAGACTCAGCAAACACTGACCTTTAACGAGGGTACATTCTATTTTGCAGTGACAATGACAGAAAAAGGTAAGATCTCCTGCAAAATAAAGAATACGCCTAACAGTGGCAACGTAATGCTTCTGCTTGATGAAAACGGCAAGTTTGTTGATTCATATCGTTTCAGAAATCTGACATTAGAAACAGATCACCTCAACGCCGGCAGCTACAGCGTGGTTGTTATGGGCGAAAGTGATCCTGCGGTTTCGGCTGATTCGCTCGAGGCGTTCGGAGAATACGGCTTTACCGAAAACGAGGACTACAGGGTTTATTCGGCAGAGGTAAGCAGCGGAGAGCTGACCGAGATCGACGAGATCGAGATCCCGGAATACAACAGCGACAAACTGATTTACCTTGATCCCGACAAGACACAGCTTTCGGCTAACAATACAACGGTCGCTATCGGACAGTATACCGTGCTTAAAGCGGAATATTCCGTAAAAGAAGAATACACCCTTGACGCGGAGAATATCTCCCTCAGATTTGCAATTCCCGAAAATCTGTTTATGCCGACAAACGGCGTGACCCTTGACGGTTTGCTGATAGGCGACTACACCTACAGTGACGGCGTTCTGACCGTTAATACAAACAAAACAAGCGGCACGGTCAGGGTTTGTCTCTACAATATTCTCCCTGCCGAAAAATTGAACGTTTCCGCAAAGCTATACTTTACGATCAACGAAACAGACCGCGTTCAGCCTGTCGGCAGTCTGGATTTAAAGCTCAGCGAGCTTGAATTCTATGTTCCGTCCGAAACCCGACAGACAAATATCACAGCAACAGGCACAACCTTTGCCGACGCGGAAGTAGAGCTCTTCGACAACGGCACGGTGGTTGCTTCGGCTCAGTCAAATAAATCGGGTGAATTTGTTATCCCGTTTGAGCTTTACAAGCCGTTCTCAAAAACAACTCACAAGATTTGGGTCGAGGTCAAAGCTCCCGGCAGCGTTCCGATCCGCTCGCAGGTACGGACTGTTGAATACGACTCGAATATGCCTGTGCTTTCAAAGGTATATATGAGCATTGGCATGAACTTCTGGAATACTCGTGAAGTTATCATTGACTTTTTGAATCCCTCCTCATCAACCGTGTCTTATCCGGGGGACTATTACGGTACGACGATAACCTATAAGGTTGAATTTTTGGGAGACGTCTCATTGCTGCACGACGTTGTAGTGCTGGCAAAAATAGAAAGGAAAGGCGACAAGCCTGTTGAAATCCCGACGGTTTATGACGAGGAAACAGGAATGTTTGTCGGCGTTGGTAAATACTGCGGTCATGATTTCCCGGAGGAGCTGAGCGTAAGCTATGACAGCGACTACAGTAATCCATTGAGTGATATGGACGCATTAATTGAACAGTATGACTTGGATTCAGATTATGAAAACACGACTGAGCGAATGCAGAAATACATCGACGATGACAGTGCCTATGTAAAAATGGATGAGGACGGCACAAAATATATGAAGTTCGTCGAGGATGACGCTTACGTTGAAGCAAAAATGTCCCCGGATGAAACCGAGAACACCGTTCAAATGTATCTTTTTGACGAGTTGATTGTTACGGATAAGCTGAAAAACAACAAGGCAGGCAGCGCCGGTGATGCAAAAGCAGCTTTGACAGCCAAAGGCTACAATGTTTTGACTATGGATACGTCCGATTGCAGCCTGCTCGGAAAACTGACTGACAATTCGTTGTGCTATGCAATGGTAGACGGAGAAGGAAACTATTCCGAGCTCATAAGAACCTACTCCGATGCATATATTGAAGCAATTGACGAGATTTTCAGTAATCTTTATGACGATCCTGCTCCTGCTTCAAATAAAGCCGCAGAACCGGTTGGCTATGATTATGATAGATCATGGATCGGTCGTGTTGCCGAGTTCTTTACCGGAAACGCGTTAGTAGATCAATTTAATGCTTATAAAGAATTGAAACGCAGATACGAAAAATGCAGACAAAACATGGCATCAATAGGTGCTCAGCAACCAGACGGTTCGGTTGTCCCCTACTCGGAATTATTAGATCACGGAGGTCTTCTGGGTAAAGATGAAGGAGGAGCCGGGATAGAATATTGGGAACACGAGAAGGAAAATGCAGAGTCTCATTTACTATTTCAACTCGGGCTTTCTGTGCTGGCAGTAACATTTATCGGACTCGGACTTTTTGCTGTCGGTACCGGCGGTTTAGTTGCCGGAATAGCCTTATTTTCTGCATGTTCGTTGATATGTATGGCTGTTTCCGAAGCTTTTAAGGAGAAGTCTTATGCAGAAGGAGCAACAGAAGGTGCTGTTATTGCTACAGGAGGGTATTCGTTATTTCAAGGATTTAGGGGTGCAAATGCAGTACCAAGACCCCAATTGGCTATAAGTGCAGGTGTAGGAAGTCTTTTTACCGGAGTAGCTTTAGTAAAAAACTCTACAGCCATAGAACAGTCACTAAATAATTTGGAAAGCATTGCTAATAAATGTGAAAATGCATACGACAATCGCATAAAGTATTATAACCCTGTAAGACTCAGACCTCTTATCGACCCCTCCGGCTACATCTGCGAGGCTGTTGATTCAAACCGTGTTGAGGGCGTTACCTGCACCGTATTCTACAGCCCCAACCCGGACGGAAGCAACGCCGTTGTTTGGAATGCCGAGGAAGCCGGACAGAAGAATCCCCAGCTTTCGGACAGCATGGGTCATTACGAGTGGTTTGTTCCTGAAGGCTACTGGCAGGTCAAGTACGAAAAGGAAGGCTACAAAACTCAGTACAGCGACTGGCTCCCCGTTCCCCCGCCTCAGACCGAGGTCAACGTAGCCATCACCTCTCTGAAAGCTCCCGAGATAGAAAACATCTACGCTTACCAAAACGAGATCGATATCGAGTTTTCGCAGTACATGAACACCTACACCGTAACGGACAAAACGGTTTCCGTTTCTCTCAACGGTGAAAAAGTCAGCGGAAAAATCGTTCCGGTAAATGCCGAAAAAGGCTTTAACAATCCTGTTATTAATTACGCGACAAAATTCCGCTTTGTTCCGGACGAAAACTTCTCAAAGGACGGCGTTGTGACCGTAAGCATTGAAAACGCCGCAAACTATGCGGACAATGCGATCAAAGCGTTTGAGGACGAGTTTGAGGTGACGCTCAAGCCCGAGTCAATTCAGGCTGACGAAACCGTTACCCTGACAATGAAGGATACAGTTGAAATCGACATTCAGGTGAACCCCGGCGAAGCAGGAGCAAATCAGAATGTTTCGGTAACCTCCGGCTCTTCGTTGATTGAAATTCTCACACCGAGCGTTACAACAGACGAAAACGGCAAGGCAAAGGTAAGAGTAAAAGGCGTTCTGCCCGGCGAGGCTGAGATCACCTATCAGCTTAAAGACTCTGACTGCACCGGCAAAACAGCGCTTGATATTGAAATGCCGATTCAAAAGGTCGAGCCCGTTACAGCTTCTGTCAAGAGCGGAACGACCCTGAACAAGGGCGACAAGGTTTATTTATCATGCGCAACAAAGGGCGCGGAGATATACTACACGACCGATCTTTCCTGTCCGTGTATACTCACAAGCGACGCAAGGATCAAGTTGCCCCCTTCCCCGAATTGATAGACAGAAAAAAGTATGGTAAAATGGAATGGAAGCAAAAATAAAAGGAGAGAAAACCATGTCTA
>JBGUWM010000080.1:0-24377 GCA_045221175.1 Acutalibacteraceae bacterium
ACAAGCGACAGCTTCTTTGCTATCGCTTGTTCCATTCTTCTTTTCTGTTTTAATTCGGATTTACCCCAACTATTGACAAAGAGCCAACTAAAATAACAAAAATAATCCGCAGATGAATCTTCTGGATAAGAGGATTCATCTGCGGATTTTGTAATTCCTTATAGTATAACCCCCCCGAGGGGCTAAAGTTCCTGTGGTGAGGTTCCTCGTTGCAGCGATGTTAAGCGAGCCTACATCGGACTTGTTCCGAGTTAAAAAGCCCCGGTATTCCGCCAATTTGAAAAGATATCGGAGAATACTTGATATCCTATCAATAACCCGGAAAACGAAGGGTGCAGGGACTGCGTCCCTGCCGAGGGGTTCAGGGGGCGAGAAGCCCCCTGATGGGGTTCGGGGCGAAGCCCTGACATTTACGCTTCAACAGCTTCTGCAGGATTTATTTCTTCGATTTCAACATCACTGTAGCGGTGCATACCTGTACCGGCGGGTACAAGCTTACCGATAATGACGTTTTCTTTCAGACCCTGCAACGGATCCGACTTGCCCTTGATGGCAGCGTCTGTGAGGACACGGTTTGTTTCCTGGAAAGATGCTGCGGACAAGAAGGAGTCTGTAGCAAGAGAGGCTTTGGTAATACCAAGAAGCATAGGTGTAAAGGTTGCTTTCAACAGACCTTCTTCACCGTTTCTGATGCGCTCCTCGATTTTTTCGTTTTCGGCATAAAGTTCACTCTTGTCTACAACAGACAGCGGCAGAAGGTTTGTATCACCGGCTGTGTCTATTCTGACTTTACGCATCATCTGACGAACAATAACTTCAATATGCTTGTCGTTAATGGCAACACCCTGGTTACGGTATGTCAACTGAACTTCCTGAATCAGATAGTCCTGAACAGCGGAAGTTCCCTTGATGGCAAGAACATCATGCGGATTCACGGAGCCTTCTGTAATCAGGTCACCCTTTTCAATCATCTGACCGTCCATAACTCTTGCTCGTGCGCCGAAGGGAATTGCATACTGCTTGTGCTCACCGGTTTCCGGATCGTCAATGGTTGCCTGAAGCGTCTTTTTGCCTTCTTTTTCTTCCAGAGTTACTTTACCGCCAATCTCACTGATGATAGCAAGATGTTTCGGTTTTCTTGCCTCGAAAAGCTCCTCAACACGGGGAAGACCCTGTGTGATATCTTCTCCGCCTGCAACACCGCCGGTATGGAAGGTTCTCATGGTAAGCTGTGTACCGGGCTCGCCGATTGACTGAGCGGCAATAATACCAACTGCCTCACCAATTGTTACAGGCATACCGTTTGCAAGGTTGGAGCCATAGCACTTGCGGCAAACGCCGTGTTTTGCACGACACTCAATAATGGATCTGATCTTGATGGAAGTGACACCATGATCCACAATGATTGCCGCATCACGTTCGTCCATCATCTTATCCTTGGAAACAAGCACCTCGCCTGTTTCGGGATCAACAAAATCAACGCAAAGATATCTGCCCTGCAGTCTTTCCTGCAAAGACTCGGTGACACGCTTGCCGTCCTTCAGGTCGTATACAACAATACCCTCTTCCGTACCACAGTCTTCTTCACGAATAATAACTTCCTGCGAAACATCTACCAGTCGTCTTGTCAGGTAACCCGAGTCAGCAGTACGAAGAGCCGTATCTGCCAGACCTTTACGGGCGCCACGGGACGCAATAAAGTATTCGAGAATATTCAGACCTTCACGATAGTTAGCACGAATCGGAATCTCAATTGTTTTACCGGAGGTGTTGGCAATCAGTCCACGCATACCGGCAAGCTGACGGATCTGGCTCATACTACCACGGGCGCCGGAATCTGCCATCATAAAGATGGGGTTGTAACGGGCAAGGTTTGCCTGCAGTGCATTAGAAACATCGTTGGTTGCGGTATCCCACACCTTCAGAACCTTTTCGGAACGCTCCTGTGCAGTCATCAAACCACGACGATAGAGCTTTGTAATTCTGTCGATCTGAGACTCTGCATTTTTCAAAATCTCTTTCTTGGCAGGCGGAATGGTCGCATCGCAAACGGCAACCGTAATAGCTCCCTTTGTGGAGTATCTGTAGCCCTGTGCCTTAACGTCGTCAAGCACCTTGGAAGTAAGCTGTGTTCCGTGCTTTTTGATACATCTGTCGATGATTTTCCCAAGCTGGCTCTTGCCAACGAGGAAGTCTATTTCGTATTTCATAAAGTTATCAGGATCGGTTCTGTCAACATAACCCAGATCCTGAGGAATCGGATTATTGAAGATAATGCGGCCCACAGTCGTATCTACCAGAACGGAACGATGAACGCCGTTCCACTGACCCTCTCTGCGTACCTTGATCTTCGCATGAAGGCTGACAACCTTGGTTTCATAAGCCATAATGGCTTCGTTGGTGTCACGGAATACCTTGCCTTCGCCCGGCTCGCCGTCTTTATCCAGCGTCAGGTAATAAGAGCCCAGTACCATATCCTGTGTAGGAACGGTAACAGGTTTACCGTCAGAGGGCTTTAAGAGGTTGTTAGCAGCCAGCATCAGGAAGCGGGCTTCAGCCTGCGCTTCTGCCGAAAGCGGCACGTGAACAGCCATCTGGTCACCGTCAAAGTCAGCGTTAAATGCCGTACAAGCCAGCGGATGCAGTTTGAGTGCCTTACCTTCTACCAGAACAGGCTCAAATGCCTGAATACCGAGACGGTGAAGTGTAGGCGCTCTGTTCAGCATAACAGGATGTCCCTTGATAACACGCTCCAGCGCATCCCATACTTCCGGCTGCTTTGCACGCTCTACCGCTTTGCGGGCAGCTTTGATATTCTGTGAAACGCCGCTCTCAACGAGAATCTTCATTACAAATGGCTTGAACAGTTCCAGTGCCATTTCCTTCGGCAGACCGCACTGATACATTTTCAGCTCAGGCCCAACAACGATTACAGAACGGCCGGAGTAGTCAACACGCTTGCCGAGAAGGTTCTGACGGAAACGACCCTGTTTACCTTTGAGCATATCGGAAAGCGACTTCAACGCTCTGTTATTCGGGCCGGTTACCGGACGGCCTCTTCTGCCGTTATCTATCAGGGCGTCTACTGCTTCCTGCAGCATACGCTTTTCGTTACGGATAATAATATCCGGCGCATTCAGCTCAATCAGACGGGCAAGGCGGTTATTTCTGTTAATCACACGACGATACAGATCGTTCAGGTCTGAAGTGGCAAAACGGCCGCCGTCAAGCTGAACCATTGGACGGATATCCGGCGGAATAACCGGAATAACATTCAGAATCATCCATTCAGGTCTGTTGCCGGAAAGACGGAAGGATTCTACCACTTCGAGTCTTTTCATAATGCGGGCCTGTTTTTGACTCTGACCCTGCTTATGGGTTCCCTGTGCCTGCTGTCTGAGCTTCTGCTCTTCTATTTCCTTCAGTTCTCCCTTAAGCTGCTCGGAAAGCTGATCCAGATCAATTTGACGAAGCAGTTTCTGAATAGCTTCCGCACCCATCATTGCTTCAAAATCATCTTCATATTTTTCCTTCATGGAAGCATAGTCCGCTTCACTCAGTTCTTTGCCGACACTCAGTTCACGGGCTGCTTCACTTTCGGGATCAACATAAGTAACAATGTATTTTGCAAAATACAGAATTTTTTCCAGTGTACGGGGTGATATTTCCAGCAGCAGTCCCATTCTGGAGGGAATGCCCTTGAAATACCAGATATGTGAAACAGGTGTTGCAAGCTCTATGTGTCCCATTCTTTCACGGCGCACCTTTGCACGGGTAATCTCTACTCCGCAGCGCTCGCAAACCCTGCCTTTGAAGTGAATCTTTTTATACTTACCGCAATGACACTCCCAGTCCTTCTGCGGACCAAAGATAGCTTCACAGAACAGACCGTCCTTTTCGGGCTTGAGTGTACGATAGTTAATGGTCTCCGGCTTTTTTACTTCACCGTAGGACCATTCTCTGATCAGGTCAGGAGAAGCCAGACCTATTTTTATTGATTCAAATGCGCTGAATTCCATGAATCCTCGTCCTCCTCTCAGTCATCTTCACTATCCATCAAATCTGAAATATCCAGATCGTCGCCGCCGAACAGACCGTCGTCTTCCTCTTCTGCCATTTCCTCATACTCACCGTTTTCATCGGTAATCTGATATCCCTCCGGATTCTCTTCTGTCATCATGCTCTGTTCGTCAAAAGAAGTGTCGGTGGGAATAATATCGTCATCAAGATCCTGACGAAGATCTATTTCATTGCCGTCCTTATCCAGCACACGAATATCCAGTGCCAAAGACTGCAGTTCCTTGATCAGTACCTTGAAGGATTCGGGAATGCCGGGCTTCGGAATGTTCTGACCCTTGACAATTGCTTCATAGGTCTTTACTCTTCCCACAACGTCGTCCGACTTCACTGTCAGAATTTCCTGAAGGGTATAAGCTGCGCCATAAGCCTCCAGCGCCCATACTTCCATCTCACCGAAACGCTGTCCGCCGAACTGTGCTTTACCGCCCAAGGGCTGCTGTGTTACCAGAGAGTACGGTCCTGTGGAACGAGCGTGGATCTTGTCGTCTACCAGGTGGTGCAGCTTCAGATAGTACATATAGCCTACCGTTACCGGATTGTCGAAGTATTCGCCGGTTCTGCCGTCCTTCAGCCAGATTTTGCCGTCCTCGCTGATGCCTGCGTCACGGAAGCACTGGAAAATATCCTGCTCGTGTGCGCCGTCAAACACCGGCGTCATAATCTTCCAGCCAAGTGCCTTGGCTGCATATCCCAGATGTACCTCCAGTACCTGTCCGATATTCATACGAGACGGTACGCCCAGAGGATTCAGCACGATATCCAGCGGTCTGCCGTCCGGCAGGAAGGGCATATCTTCTTCCGGAAGAATTCTTGAAACGACACCCTTGTTACCGTGGCGTCCTGCCATCTTGTCGCCGACCTGAATCTTTCTCTTCTGAGCGATGTAGCAGCGTACTACCTTATTGACGCCCGGCGCCAACTCATCGCTGCTGTCTTCCTTCGTGAATACCTTTACCTTTACGATGATACCGTATTCACCGTGAGGTACACGAAGAGACGTATCTCTTACTTCTCTGGACTTTTCGCCAAAGATTGCTCTAAGCAGTCTTTCCTCGGCAGTCAGCTCGGTTTCGCCCTTTGGCGTTACCTTTCCGACCAGGATATCTCCGGCATGAACCTCAGCACCTACACGAATGATTCCTCTTTCGTCCAGATCACGAAGCTGATCCTCACCGATATTCGGAATATCACGGGTGATCTCTTCCGGTCCGAGCTTGGTATCTCTTGCTTCTGTTTCGTATTCTTCTATATGGATGGAAGTATATACGTCGTCACGCACGATCTTTTCATTGATCAGTACAGCGTCCTCATAGTTATAACCTTCCCATGTCATAAAGCCGATGAGTGCATTCTTACCCAGACTGATCTCACCGTTGCAGGTGGCAGGGCCGTCTGCCAATACTTCATTTTTCTGTACTCTCTGTCCTACTTCAACAATCGGAATCTGGTTGATACAGGTTCCCTGGTTGGAACGGACGAACTTCGTTACCTTGAAAGTCTGCACTCTGCCGGAATCGTACTGTACCTTGATGTAATCAGCACTGACGCCCTTGATGACGCCGTCTTCTTCAGAAAGGATACAAACTCCCGAGTCAACGCCCGCCTTATATTCCATACCGGTACCGACAATCGGCGATTCCGTTACCAGCAGCGGCACTGCCTGACGCTGCATGTTTGATCCCATCAGCGCACGGTTTGCGTCGTCGTTTTCAAGGAAGGGGATCATTGCCGTTGCAACGGATACAACCATCTTCGGCGATACGTCCATATAGTCGGCTCTGTTGTTTTCCAGCTCGACAAACTCGTCCTTATATCTGCCGACGATCTTGGCATTCATAAAGTGGCCTTCCTCGTCCAGCGGCTCGTTAGCCTGTGCTACAATGTAGTTATCCTCTACGTCCGCCGTCATATATTCAACCTGTTTGGTAACGATTCCCTTTTCTTTATCCACCTTGCGGAAGGGAGCTTCGATCAGACCGTATTCATTGATCTTTGCAAAGGTTGCCAGATAAGAGATCAAACCGATGTTAGGACCTTCAGGCGTTTCAATAGGACACATACGACCGTAATGGGTATAGTGAACGTCTCGTACCTCGAATCCTGCACGGTCTCTTGACAAACCGCCCGGACCCAGCGCAGAAAGTCTTCTTTTATGCGTCAGCTCTGCCAGAGGATTATTCTGATCCATGAACTGCGACAGCGGAGAAGATCCGAAGAATTCCTTGATCGCAGCCGTAACAGGACGGATATTGATCAGAGAGTTCGGTGACAGACCGTTCAGATCCTGTGCCTGCAGAGTCATTCTTTCACGAATGACTCTTTCCAGTCTTGCAAAACCGATACGGAACTGGTTCTGCAGCAGCTCGCCCACAGAACGGATTCTTCTGTTGCCCAGATGGTCGATATCGTCTGTTGTGCCGATACCGCAGGCAAGACAGTTCATATAGTTGATGGAGGAAAGAATATCGTCGATGATGATATGCTTGGGGATCAGCTCGTCCTTGTGCTTTTTGATCTCCTTTTTCAGCGTATCGGTATCTTCATAGGCATCGAGCAGTTCACGCAGAACAGTGTAGCGGACTTTCTCGTTGATGCCGCATTCTTCCTTTGCATCAAACGATACATAACCGGCAATATCTACCATGCCGTTGGAAATGATCTTGACAGGTTTGCCGTGGTTGCCTTCAACATAAGCGACATTAACGCCTCTGTTTTCGATCTCCATGGCTCTATCTTTGCTGATATATTCTCCGGCCTCCGCCAGAATTTCGCCGGTGTAAGGATCAACGATCTGCTCCAGAGTGGAATGACCGCCCAGACGGTTGGCAATACCCAGCTTTTTGTTATATTTATACCTGCCGACACGGGACATATCATATCGTCTCGGGTCGAAGAACAGTGTGTTCAGATGTGCCTGAGCGCTTTCTACTGTAGGAGGCTCGCTGGGGCGCAGCTTGCGGTAAACTTCTTTCAGCGCTTCATCGGGATCGGAAGTGATATCCTTTGCAAGCGTGGCAATCATTCTGTCGTCATCGCCGAAATACGCCAGTATCTGCTCGTTGGTGCCCAGCTCATACTGCTGCTTGTCAGACTTTGTCAGCGCTCTGATAAAGGTTGTAACGGGCAGCTTGCGGTTTTTATCAATACGAACGTAAAATACATCATTGATGTCGTTTTCGTATTCCAGCCATGCGCCTCTGTTCGGAATGACGGTGGAACTGAACAGTTCCTTACCGGTCTTGTCATGCTCCATTTTATAGTAAACACCAGGCGACCTGACAAGCTGTGAGACAATAACACGCTCTGCTCCGTTAATGACGAAGGTTCCGCTCGGGGTCATCAGCGGAAAATCACCGAAATAGACCTGCGAATCCTTGATCTCAGAGGTTTCTCTGTTAAACAGTCTCACCGTAACCTTCAGCGGCACCGCATAAGTGGCGTCTCTTTCCTTACATTCGGCAATGGAATACTTGGGCTTATCTGTTTCGATCACATAGTCGATAAAGCTCAACACAAGGTTGCCTGAATAGTCGGTGATTCCCGAAACATCTTCGAACACCTCTTTCAAGCCCTTATCCAGAAACCACTGGTAAGAATCCTTCTGAATTTCGATAAGGTTTGGCATTTCGATTATTTCGTCGGTGTGAGAAAAGCTCATTCGCTCGGTTTTACCCAAACGCACGGGTCTGGCATTTACCATGATTTAATCACTCCATTCAAATTGTTGCTTTCCGAATTGCTCTTCACCGATGCAGAAGTGTTTTTTCTGCAGTCGAAAAAGCTGTTCCTCAGCGGAACCCTCTGCGGCAGATCCGGAACTGCCGTCCCCCCTTATTTTTGCATCTTCTTTGCCGAAAATCCATTATCAAAAAAGCACTTGATTTTTTTTCGCAAGTATGGTACTATCATCGTAAGCTGCTTTTGAAAGGGTATCAAAAGAGCGCACTCCTCTACTATGATGCATTCTATAATTTTATTACATCATCGGCTGTTTGTCAAGCACTTTGGCAAAAGCCGTTCTTTTTTTGCCGTTTTTCTCCGTTTTTCACAAAAAAGTTATATCGCTATGTAAAAGATACACCCGACTCCGTTGACAATTTTTTTTAGCTTTTTTATCGACACTTTTCCCCGCCCGGACATACTTCTCAAACAAGTTTTTCATAACAAACCGCAAAGCTGCTGCTATAGGAAGCCACTGCTGAATATACTGCTTTGCCGTATCGGTCTTGCGGCAAATCGGCTTGCTGCATTCACCTGCAAAAAAAGCCGCACAGAGCGCTGCTTTTCGCCCTGTGCGGTTCTGATCAAGACTGATTTCCGAACAACTTCGGATAACTATACTTACGAATAATCCACCACATCAACCCAATGCTTTAAGAACTCCTCTTCTCCCGGAATTCTCTTAACAAGCTGAGACGCTGCTACTATAGGAAGCCACTGCTGAATATACTGCTTTGCCGTATCGGTCTTGCGGCAGAACAGCTCCATATATTTGTCGGCAAGAGCCTTATCTTTCAAGGCAAACAGCAGATAAGTTCTGGCAGCATCTGCCGCACCGTTGCCTTGGGTAACATGAGACCAGTCGATAATATGCGGATTTCCCTCAGGATCAATAATAATATTGCTGGGATTGAAGTCACCATGGCATACTTTATTATGCTTGGGCATACTTTCCAGACGAGTGTGCAGTTCATAACGAATGGTAGCGTCAAGCTGACCGCCCAGACTGGAAATCTTGCGGTTCATTTTATCTTTCAGCTTGTTAAGCAGCGGCGCCTTTTTACTTTGCACCAGAATCTGCAGATCAACAAACTGTTCCATATATTTGTCGATATTCTCAGGATCTTCAACCATAATCTCAGCAAGGGTCTTTCCTTCAACATATTCCATCGTGATGGCCCACTCGCCGTCGATGACGGAAACCTCTTTCAGTGCGGGAATCGGCAGTCCTGTTTCTTCTACCCTTGCCTGATTCAAGGCTTCGTTCAGAATATCCGACTTCGGATAACGGGAAGAAAACACCTTGACTGCATTATCCCCGTCACGATAAATCGTTTTAGCGGCTCTTTTTGTAATAACTTCCATATTGCAAGCTCCCTTCGTCTTCTGTTATTTCTACTATATCAATTGTAATTATACTACTGTTTTTCTATATTGTACAGATGTATTTTGTTCGAAATTCGTTATTGATTTTTGTTAGTTCATACAAAAATAAGACATTTTTATCCGAATATTTATTATTTCGTCCAACCATCCTCTAAAATAAGCATACAAAAATAAGAGTATCCGTCCGATATGCTACCATACTGATATCCGCTGCTTTGTCTTTTCTGTCATCATTTTCTTCGGATAGATCGATTCACAATTCTGTTGTGATATTTCACTTGACATCGACATCACAGACGGTATATGATAAAGGTATCAAAGAATTAAGGAGGTCTAACCAATGAACTTTTATGATTATACCGTACCCACTACAGACGGCAAAGAGTTGTCGATGAAGGATTTTGAAGGAAAGGTTGTCATCGTTGTCAACACTGCCACAGGCTGCGGCTTTACGCCCCATTACAAGCCGCTTGAAAAAATGTATGAACAGTATCACGACAAAGGTCTGGAAATTGTTGACGTACCCTGCAATCAGTTTGCCGGTCAGACTCCCGGAACAGATGAAGAAATTCATGAGTTCTGCACACTCAAATATCACACGCAGTTCCCCCAGATGAAAAAATCCGATGTAAACGGAGAAAATGCACTGCCTCTGTTTACTTTCCTGAAGGAGCAGAAAGGCTTTGAAGGCTTCGGCAAGGGCGTGGCTGCTTTTGCTTTGGATAAGATGATGAAAAAGCATGACAAGAATTATAAAGACAATCCGGATATCAAGTGGAATTTTACAAAATTTGTCATTGACCGCACCGGAACCGTAGTTGCCCGTTTTGAGCCCACAACAGATATGAAAGAGCTTGAAAAATGTGTAGCCGCTTTAATAAATGGCTGATTTCATACTTTCCAGCTAAATAACAATCAGAGCATGACCTGTCCATCAACAGGGTCATGCTCTTTTTTTGCCCTATAACACTCTTTTTTCATCAAACAGCCTGCATAAACATCGACCTGAATCATCATTTTTTCATCATCAGAAATGACGGCATTCACTGAACTCCTATCTGCCAATCGCAAGCACACCCCCTGCCTGACCTGACATTTATTCTAAAACACTTTTCAGAGGTTCCGGACAGACCCTCTCCGCAGGCAGGATTGATTGCTCATACAGATATCTTTTGATAAAGCAACAACATACAAAGCAAACCGGATTTCTCCTTTCCTGATGCAGCAATAAAAAAAGTGCCTCCGGTTCTACCATAAAAAGGGATCATGATATATATAGCCATTGGGGTATTCCGAACATTGCCGTCAGTTTTCTGCTGCCTTGCATGAATCTTGTATCAGCCGTTTTCTCAGGAAGCCAGTCTTTGCCGCAACAGCAAGAGCAGTTTTTTCTCCCTGCGGGATACCTGTACCTGCGTCATACCAAGGTTCTCGGCAGCCTTGGACTGCGTCATGCCACGATAATACCGCAGGCGAAGCAATTCCCTGTCTTTTGGCGGCAATCTGTTCAGTTCTGTCTGCAAAGCAAGATGCTCCGTTATCATCTCGTCTGGTGCAGGAACAGGAATATCGCTCTGACTCTCCCCTTCCTCATCGCTGACCGTCAGTGAAAGCGGCTGCTGTGCCGCATTGAGCGCTTCTGTCACCTGCTCACGGGATAAAGACATTTTTTCCGCCAGCTCCGATACAGTAGGCTCTCTGCCGTACTGCACCGACAAATCCTGTGCTGCTTTGCTGACCTTCAACGATAATTCTTTCAGTCCTCTGGATATTTTAACAGCTCCCCCGTCACGAAACAGCTTGCGGATCTCGCCCAGAATGACAGGTACGGCATAAGTAGAAAAACGATATCCTAAACGGTCGTCAAAGTTGTTTACCGCCTTGACCAGACCCATACAGCCCGCCTGAAACAAATCATCATAGTCAATTCCCTTGCCCTTGAACCGTTTGGCACAGGTATGCACCAGTCCCAGATTATCTTCCGGATTCACCTTCTGCTCATCCATAAGAAGCCCTCCGGCTCAAGGTCTTTTTCAGCGTAACGGCCGTACCCTTGCCGGGCTTTGACCGAACGGACAAATAATCCGAAAAACTTTGCATAACCGCAAACCCCAGTCCGGCTCTTTCTTCCGACGGGGCTGTTGTATACAGCGGCTCCATCGCCTGTTTGACGTCTTCAATTCCTATGCCGCTGTCACGAATTCTGATTATCACCTCATTATGATCTGTCAGCCTGACATTGATGCGAATGATGCCTATTGCGTCACGATAAGCATGCACTACACAATTTGTCACAGCTTCCGATACTGCCGTCCGGATTTCATTCAGTTCTGCAATGGTTGGGTCAAGCTGCGACACAAAAGCAGCTACTGCCGATCTGGCAAAGCTTTCGTTGCAGGAACGACTTTCAAAGCTGATATTCATTTCATTTCTGACCTTCATATTGTTCTCCTCCCTTTTCAATGACATTCAAGGCTCCCAGTCCTGACAAAAACATGATTTTTTCCAATCCCTCGGGAACATTCACCACCTTCAGGCTTCCTCCGTACAGCGACATCATACGGTATCTTCCCATGATCAGTCCGATTCCTGAGCTGTCCATAAAACTGACCTCCGAAAAATCCAAACGCAGTACAGCCGGCCGCCTTTGCTGAATCATCGCATCTGTCGTTTCCCGTATAACCTTGGCGGCATGATGGTCAATTTCTCCGCTGAGCTTTACCGTCATGATGTTCTCGTCAAAGCTGATTTTCGGATTCATATCGCTTCCTCCTTTTCTTTGAATATCCGTATTGTAGCACATCTTTTACGCATAATTTGTTGTCTTTCGGAGAAAACCGAATCCTTCTGTTTTGGGTCGTCTTTTTCTTTGGTATGACCAAATAATCGGCGAATAAAACCGTGTTCTTCTATACGGTTGTTTTGGCACGGTCAGCGCCTTCCTGCACCGCTGCATGAAACCGTAACCCGATTGAACCTTTTGATCTGCACCACTGAAAAGCGTTTTCCGGATACCACCGTATCCCATAATCGGATTTCCGACAGCTTTTGCTGTCTCTCGGAGAAAACCTCACCGTCCGTTCTGACACAACTTTTCCATCACAATATATTGCTTTTCTCAAAAAGACTCCAAATTCCGACTTACCGTTTCTTCATTTTCCGAGAACGTCAGCGAAACTGTTTGAGTCAATTGCGGCGGATAAAAACAAGCCGTCATGAAAAGAGCCGTCATAATTATCCTCTTCAGAGAATATAGATGGAAAGAAAAATGATGGGAGAGGATGTTGAGGTATGGAGTATCAAATGCAGAGAGAAAGCTGTCAGGTGCGTGAAACCGTATTTGAAGGCACAAAGGAAGTCCCCATTGATCTGGATTTCAGTCTTCCGGATTACTGCCCCGATATCGAGCGGATTCTGAAATGCAGAGTGTGTCCCGGCATCAGCAGCAGAAACATTTCCGGCGATATGCTTGAGGTGGAAGGCAGCACAACCATCAGCCTGTACTATCTTGACGCCAGAAAACAGGCTATACGGCTGTGTGAACACACCATTCCGTTTTCAGTCAGCTTTGCCATGAAAAGCAGTCCGGAAGACGCTATGGCTTCTGTCAGGCTGAAAACGGAATATCTGAACTGTCGTGCGTTAAGTCCCAGAAGAGTGGATATTCACGGAGCATTTTCCGTTGTTGCCTCGGTATGTGCCGCAACCGAACAGGAATATTTCAGCAGAATTGACGGCGATGATATTCAGCAGCGCACTGTCAGCAGCAGCATCAGCCGTTTGTGCGGAATGGGACAGCAGCAATTTTCCGTCAGTGAGGTACTTGATATCGGCGCCGGAAAAGGCAGCCCCGAAAGTATACTTCGCAGTGAACTGACCGTGCAGTGCAACAGCGCAAAGGCAATGAGCGACAAGCTGATGATCAACGGTGAAGCGGTGCTGCGTCTGCTTTATGTTACCGACCTGGAAACAGGCGCACAAGATACCATGACCTTCAGTATTCCCTTTTCGCAGGTGCTGGATATCCGGGGCGTCAGCGACAGTACCGTCAACCGGGTAGAAATTGAAGTATTGAATTATGACGTTTCACTCAAATCGGAATTTGATGAAAACAGTACCCTTGTCACACTGGACGCAAAGCTCTGCGCTTCTGTCTGCGCTGCAGAAGAAGCCGAAATCACGGTGGTGGAGGACGCTTATTCCACAGAATACGAACTGGAGCTTTCCAGAAAACAATACAGCTTTATCAAGCCACTTAAATTGCTGAAGGAATCCTTTCCGGTCAAAAGCGAGATCAGTACCGGAGAAAACGGCATCAGCAAGGTGATCGACCTGTGGTGCGACAGCGTCAGCAGTATGACGGCAACGGAAAACGACAGAATTGTATTCAAAGGCAAAATCAACTGCTGCCTGCTGGCACAAGACAGCGAAGGGATACCCTATTATCTTGAACGGCCGCTGGAATTTTCCGTCACGCCGGAAGGTCTGTCAGGTATGCAGGAGCCTGTTGTCAAGGCCGAACTGAAGACAGGAGGAATTTCCTTCCGTATTACAGGTGATAACACCCTTGAGATCAAGGCGGAACTGAAGTCAGAGGGATTTGCTTACGAATGCTGTGTTGTCAGGGGTATTATATCAGCCAATGCGATGGACGACCGCTGCAGAAGAAAAGACAGCCGTGCCGCTCTGACGATGTATTATGCCCGTGAGGGTGAAAGCTTGTGGGATATCGCCTGTGCATACTGTACCTCGGTAGAGGCGGTCAAGCTGGAGAATGATCTTACGGACGATATTCTTCCGGAAGCGTCCATGATTCTGATACCGATGTAAATCAAGGGAGGATAAGCGGAGTATGGAAGAACTGAATATTTACAGAGATATTTCAAGAAGGACCGGCGGCGACATCTATCTTGGCATCGTCGGTCCCGTGCGAACAGGCAAATCTACCTTCATCAAGCGGTTTATGGATACTCTGGTCATTCCGAACATCTTGTCTGCCGAAGAAAAGGAAAGAGCAACCGATGAACTGCCTCAGTCCTCTGCGGGAAGAACCATTATGACGACCGAACCTAAATTCATTCCGGAAAATGCCGTTGAAGTGTCGCTGCAGGACAATGCTGTTTTTCATGTCCGAATGATCGACTGCGTAGGCTATATCGTACCGAGCGCTTTGGGCTACATAGAGGACGAAGCGCCCCGTATGGTAAAAACGCCCTGGTTCGATGAAGCAATTCCCTTTGATATGGCAGCGGAGATCGGTACGAAAAAGGTTATTACCGATCACAGCACCATTGGCCTTGTGGTAACAACAGACGGATCTATCAGTGATATTGAACGCAGCGAATATGAAGAGGCAGAACAGCGGGTGATCAGTGAGCTGCAGGAAATCCACAAGCCGTTTATCGTTCTGCTGAACAGTACCGAACCGCAAAGCGAAACGTGTGTACAGCTTTCTCGGGAGCTGAGTGAAAAATACGGCGTTCCGGTTGAACCTGTCAGTTGCGCCGACCTGAACGAAAATGAAATCAAGCGTATTCTTGCCAGAGTTCTGTTTGAATTTCCTGTGAGAGAAATCAAGGTAGATATGCCAAAATGGGTATCTTCCCTTGAAAAAACACACTGGCTCAGAAGCAGATTGTTTGACGTGATCAGACAGAGCGCTCAGGGAGCCGAAAAAATCCGTGAAGTCAGCGGCATTGCCGAAAAAATTGCAGAATGCGAATACGTTACCCGCGCCGAAACCGAAGCCGCCGATCTGGGACTGGGACACGCACGGCTCAGGGTAGAGCTGAACGGCGCACTGTTCTATCAGGTTCTGGGAGAAAAAACCGGCTTCGAAATCCGTGATGAAGGCAATCTGCTTGATGTGATGACGGAGCTTGCGGAAATCAGAAAAAGTTATCAGAGGCTGCGTCAGGCGTATGAAGACGTTAACGAAACAGGCTACGGCATCGTCATGCCCACCATGGACGAGCTGACACTGGAAGAACCGGAGATTATCAAGCAGGGCGGCCGATACGGCGTGCGGCTGAGAGCCAATGCACCTTCGGTACACATGATGAAAACCACCATCAAAACAGAGATTACTCCTATCGTCGGTTCGGAACAGCAGTCGGAAGAGCTGGTCAACTATCTGCTCAGAGAGTTTGAAGAAGATCCTTCCAAAATATGGGAATCCAATATTTTCGGCAAATCGCTGCATGAACTGGTCAACGAAGGTCTGCAGAACAAGCTCTACAGAATGCCTGCTGACGCAAGGAAAAAGATGAAAGAAACCATTGAACGCATTATCAACGATGGCTGTAACGGACTGATCTGTATTATATTGTAGTAACCAACAGCCTGACTTCGACAAAAAGCCGATTAAGGGAGCGTGACGGCATATCAAAAAGGAAACCGTATTCTGGAGCAGCATCGTCGGCTTTTTCGTTGTCAGCCTTGCGGGAACACTCTGTCATTTTGTGTATGAGATGTCAGGCAGAAATATACTGCTGGGGCTGCTGACTCCGGTCAACGAAAGTGTGTGGGAACATCTGAAACTGCTGTTCTTCCCCTTTTTGCTGTATATGCTGGGCGAATATATCGTTTACGGCAGAAAACTGCCCTGTTTTTTGTTTGACAGAACAACCGGTCTGCTTTGCGGTCTGCTATGTATACCGCTGATCTTCTACGGCTATACTCTCTTTACCCACAAGCCGGTTTTAACGGTAGATATGATGATCTTTTTCTTCGGCACAGGCTTATCGTTTTATGTCAGCGCCTGTCGGCTGACGGAAAACAGATGTATGAAGAATGGTCAGAATAAAACAGCCGTTCTGATACTTGTTTGCTTTACGGTACTGTTTGCAGGGTTAAGCCTGGTTTGTGCATAGTTTCGGTAAAAAAGCATCGTCCTGTACTGACTCTCGTCAGAATCAAGACGATGCTTATTTTATATAATTCTGGAGTGCTGAGCTGAAGCACAACTATTACAAAAGTGCATCTCTCAGTGACAGATTCCACTGACCAATCAGCAAACCGTAAGGGCATTTCAAGTTAAAACTGCAGGCACTGAATCAGAATTCACAATAGAAAGCAAGCATAAGTAAAAATCGTGTAAACGGAGCGTACAGGCTGTGCAGGGAGCGTGCATTTTCGTAACACAGAGTCTGAATGATTGCATTGATTCACGCCGAATGTCACGGAATATGGAATCAGAGATAATCAAAGCTTTATCTTTTGCACTGCAATATTCACAACAAACAGAAGTCTCCGTTGGTATTGTTTGTTATCGCAAATAAACGGCATCACAGCTTCTTCCTCTTTACTATTCTTTGTCCGACTGTAACATATCCGTTATTATCCTGCACAAGTAAGTGTGACTGCATTGATTACGGTACTTGATTATTTGACAGCAAAGGTGTAAAATAAGTAATAACCTGCCGGAACGACCGGCAAAAAAACAAAAGAAAAAGAGGTTTATTTATGGCACAGAATCCAATTGTTACCATTACCATGGAAAACGGCGATGTGATGAAGGCAGAGTTATATCCCGAAATCGCACCGAATACTGTCAACAACTTTATCAGTCTGATTAAAAAGGGTTTTTATAACGGTCTGACCTTCCACAGAGTTATCAACGGCTTTATGCTGCAGGGCGGCTGTCCTGAAGGAACCGGTACCGGCGGACCCGGCTATCATATCAAAGGAGAATTCTTACAAAACGGCTTTACCAATGAACTGAAGCACACCGAAGGCGTACTGTCTATGGCTCGTGCCATGCACCCCAATTCTGCAGGTTCTCAGTTCTTTATCATGCATAAGGCAGCACCTCATCTGGACGGAGCCTATGCCGCTTTCGGCAAGATCACAGAAGGTATGGAAGTTGTCAACAAAATTGCTGAAACCGTCACCAATTATAACGACAGACCCATTCAGCCTCAGGTAATGAAGTCTGTAACCGTTGAAACCTTCGGTACGGAGTATCCCGAACCCGATATCGTCTGATAGACTGATTTCTCTTCTGTCACAAGGCAGCCGGCTTCACGGCATTTACACCGAGTGCCGTTTCTCTGATGCCTTAGCCATCTGCAAAAACTGATCGTGGCGGCTTGTCCGTAGCCGACAAGCTACGACTAAGGCAACGCTCGTCTTTTTCACATTTGCTTTACCCGTCTTATCCTGATTCTCAGATGAATGACAGACAGATTATAGATGAAGCAATGGAATATCAGGAAAAATATTTCCGAACACCAAAGAGTTTCGCTGCCTGCCGGCAACAAAACAGGTAGGCATCTGAGAGCCGCCCGATATCCCCGCAAACGCCGATTGAAGAATTGATCATAAACTACCGGACATACAAATTGAAAGATTTAATCAGGCTTTTTATTGTTGTCTTCTTTCTATATGATAACAATATGAAGTCAGATTAGCAACACTGCAACAAAACCGGCTTCCCCTGCCTTTTGAAAAAGGTCAAGGTGAAACCGGTTTTGTTTTGTTTTCATCAGACAGTCAGGTAAGATCCATACTGTCAGCTTATTTGTTAATCGTGTTTTACTGCTTATTCCGAAACATAAAACAGAAATGCGGTATAAGCCGGCAGGGTAACAAACAGATTGCCATTATCTGTATGAAAATTCGGCTCGCCCTGTGTTCCTGTGGAAAAAATCAGCTTTGCTTTCGTATGATCGGCAGGAAGCTTGACGGAATACTGCTGCTCGCAGTTGTTGAAGTTGAATACAGCCAGCAGCGTCTGCTTGCGGCTTTTGCGTGTCATGGCATAAATCAGTTTATCCTCCTGATGGCAGTCTGCCCACTCAAACCCCTGCTCGTCATAATCTTCTTCGGATAACGCAGGGCTGTTCAGGTACAGATGATTCAGCGCTTTCATATATTCATAAAACTCTCTGTGCTGTGTTTCATTCAGCAGGTAGAAATCCTGCTGACGTTTTTCGTCCCATTCACGCCACTGTGCCAGCTCGTTTCCCATAAAATTCAGTTTTTTGCCGGGGTGCATCGTCATATACAGATACAGCAGTCTTGCCTGACGAAGCTTTTCTTCGGCAGTTCCCCAAAGCTTATTGACAATGGTTCCTTTGCCGTGTACAACCTCATCATGTGACAGTGGCAGCATATAGTTTTCATCACCATAATACAGCATGGAGAAGGTCAGCTTGTGATAGTTTTCGGATCGTTTTTCTACAGGCAGCGCCAGAAAATCCAGTGTGTCGTGCATCCATCCAAGATCCCATTTATAGTCAAAGCCGAGACTGTTCTTGTCTTTTCTGTCAGTAATGCCCTTGAAGCTGGTGCTGTCCTCAGCAATCAGCATACAGCCGCTGTTGGTTTCTTTCAGCCTGCGGTTCATGTTTCTGACAAAATTGACGGCATTGGCATTCACTCCCCTGCGCTCATCGCCCTGCCAGAAAATAATATTGCTGATGGCGTCCAATCTCAGACCGTCAAAATGGAACTCTTTCAGCCAGTAATTCGCAGAGGACTGCAGCAGGCTTCTCACTTCACCTCTGGAATGCATAAAGTTGCAGCTTCCCCATTCACTTTTGCCCACATCGTTATGGGGATATTCATACAGCGCCGAGCCGTCATAACGGGCAAGACCGTAACTGTCCACAGCAAAATGCACCGGAACAAAGTCCAGAATAGCGCCGATCTCATTCTGATGCAGCATATCAATCAGTTTCATCAACTGCGTCGGCGTACCGTAACGGGAAGTCGGCGCAAAATAACCGGTCGTCTGATACCCCCAGCTTTCGTCACAGGGATGCTCGCACAATGGTAAAAACTCCACATAATTATAGCCGCTTTCCTTCAGGTACGGTATGAGAACTTCTCCCAGCTCTTCGTAATTATACCAGGCATCAGCTCTTTCTTCGGGCTTGCGAAAAGAACCTGCGTGCATTTCGTAAATATTCAGAGGCTTCTTTTTCATATCCGAACGCTTTTTCATCCACGCCTTGTCATTAAACTGATAGCTATTCATATCCCACAGAACAGATTTGTGTGCAGGACGAAGTTCCATCAGATTGCCGTAGGGATCACAATGATCGGTATATCCGCCGTTTGAATAAATGCGGTATTCATAAGGACACCCAATGGCGGCGTCTTTCACAACCGCTTCATAAAACTGCCCGTTATAGACTTTTTCCATCGGAATGACTCGATCTCCCAACAGAAGTTCTATTTTATGTGCCTGCGGAGCAAACGTGCGGAAGGTTGTTCCCTCTGCCGTGGTATGTGCGCCAAGATACTCATAAGCATCAAATACTTCACCATTGTAAAATCCGCCGAAATCCATACTATCTCCTCCTGAAATCTTAATTGACACCTGTTTATTAACTTACTATAATAAATATAGCATAAGGAAATAATAAATCAATATACATTTTTTGCCTACAGTCAGATAATAGACACTAATCAATTATTGACAAAAAAGTAGAAAAGGAGAAATACGATGGATTTGCGGGAAAAGAAAACTAAGCGCAGTCTGACAAACGCATTTATAGAAATACGCTCCAAGAAACCCTTGGAGCGTATCACGGTGAAAGAACTGTGTGAGAAAGCAGAGATCAGCAAAGCAACCTTTTATCTGCACTATCATGATATATATGACCTTTCGGACCAGATGCAGCAAAAAACAATCAGAGAAATTCTGAGTCATGTACAAAACACGGAAGAAATGCTCACAAACCCTCGAAAAAGCAGTAAAGAGATGATTGAGGGCTTTTATGCCAACAGAGGTATGGTAACGGTACTGTTTTCCGGTTCACAGTTTTCGAGGCTGCCGGAGAAAATCGAGCTGGAAATCAAGGAAGTTCTTTTTCGCCGTTTTCCGGACCTGAAAAATGATATCTATGCCAACGTCCGCATCACTTACCAGCTCATGGGCAGCTTTTATGCTTTTTATTACCACGAGAAGGAATTCAACTACGACGATATTTTTTTGGCTGTTGACCGCATTACGCAACTTTTTGAGCGGGACGTTAAACAGTAAGCTGCAGTGTTCTGCTAAACGCCACACTGTTCGCCCAGCATAAACGTACCGTTCGGATCGGCAGCAATCAGTCTTACGCTGATAATCTCTCCGATACTGTCCGGAGTGGTCATCACACGCACGGGCGTATAGTTCATGGTATATCCCTCGTACAAACCGTCTTTGCTGCGTGTTTCGATGAGAACCGGTTCTGTTCTGCCAATCTGCGTTTCAAAAAACGCCATTGAGGAAAGCGCCGCCATTTCTGCCATCTTAGCCGCACGCTGTTTTTTGACCTCCGGAGATAACTGATCCGGCGCTCTGTCTGCCACCGTCCCCGGTCTTCTGGAATATGGAAAAATATGCACCTTGGCAAAACCGATCTTCTTCACAAACGCCATGGACTGCTGAAATTCATCTTCGGTTTCTCCGGGAAAACCGACCATTACGTCAGTCGTCAGTGACGGGTTATCAAAAACGCTGCGGATATTCTCGACAATCTGTTCATATTCAGCGGTGGTATAATGTCTGTTCATTCTTCTAAGGGTGCTGTCACAGCCGCTTTGCAGGGCAAGGTGAAACTGCGGACAAAAATTTTTGTATCCTGCAAAGCGGCTCAGGGTGGCATAATCCATCGCTTCCGGCTCCAGCGAACCAAGGCGGATCCGGATATCCGCAGCTTCACAGGCGGCTGACACTGCGTCTGCAAAAGAAGAGCCGTTATCGCTGCCGTAAGAAGACAGGTTAATACCGATGATGACAACTTCTTTATAGCCGTTTTGTGCGAAGGAACGGACAGAACGACTAATATAATCAAGAGAACAGGAACGTACACGACCTCTTGCGTAGGGAATGATACAGTAGGAACAGAAACGGTTGCAACCGTCCTCAATTTTGAGAAAAGCACGGGTACGATTCAGAAAATGATCCACCTCCAACGATTCGTATTCATCTTTACGCTGATATTCCTCAACAAACGTCAGTTTCTCAGGCGCATGAAAATACCTGTCAAGTACTGTCATCAGATCCTGACGGCGCTTGTTGCCGAGAACAATGTCCACCTCCGGCAGCCTGTCGCCTGAATCGGCAAAAGCCTGCGCCATGCAGCCTGTCAGCACGATAACAGACGCCGGATTTTCCCGCCGCAAACGGTGTATCAGCTTAACTGCTTTCTGTTCGCTGACTTTTGTCACCGCACAGGAATTGATAATGGCTATGTCGGCCGTTTCGTTTTCGCCTACTATCGTATAGCCCTGCTCGGCAAGCATACGAAACATTGCCTGTGATTCAAACTGATTGACTTTGCAGCCTAACGTAATGATTTTTGCCTTCATATTATTTCAACCTTCTTTTGTCAGAAAAGACTAAAATTTGCGACAGTATAACCATTTTATGGGATTTCGTCCGAATTTGTCATAATACGGCGAATTACAGGTTTTTTTTGATTTTTCGGTTGACCTGAACACCTTTTATTGATAAAATAAAGCTATTGACAATGGTTAATACGGGGCATTGATGTCCGAAAAGAGAATATCCGAAAGGACGGGATCGTACACGATGTACAGTACAAGAATTTTTTTGCATGATCTCACAAATGTAAAACAGTTTGCCGCCATGACCGCCAAGTATGATAAGCTGAAAATCAATCTGATTTCCGATATCTACACGATTGACGCACATTCCCTGATCGGTATTATCAGTCTGGACATTTCCAATCCTATGACGCTGGAACTGCCCGACGAAGAACCGTCTGAGGAGTTTCTGAAAGATATTGCTCCTTTTTTGTTGAACGACAGCCAGACATAATCGTCATGCTTCCTCTTTCCTGCAAAGGAAAGAGGATTTTTTGTTGCTGACGGCAGTACCGTATCAGTCTGCCGCCTTCACGAGCAGAACGGTATCCTGTCAGGCGTTCTCCTCCAGCCACAAAGATGCCGACTCCCATTCCGCATAAAGTGAATCCAGCGCATGGCGTGTCCGATCCATTTCTTCCGTCAAGGACAACGTCTTTTCATAATCGCACGCATTCTCCGGATTGCTTAACTGATCGTTCAGTCGGGCAAGATTATCCTCTGTCTGTGCAATGTCGTTTTCCAGCTTTGCAAGACGAACTTTATACTTGCGGCGCTGTGCGTCACGCTCCTTTTTATTCTTATAGTCAAGCTGCTTTTCGGAAACAACCTCTTCCTTTTGCCCCTTTTCAACGTCAAACGGACGAAACTTCTGCAAAAAGGCTTCATAATTACCCTGATAAACCTGCAATCCCTCCGGCGTCAGATAAAAAATCTTATCTGCCAGACTGTTGATCAGGTATCGGTCGTGAGAAACAATCAGCAGCGTACCCTCGTATTCTTCCAGTGCCTTTTGCAATTCTTCACAGGAATTGATATCCAGATGGTTAGTCGGTTCGTCCAACAACAAGAAATTCGCTTTTGACAGCATCAGCTCTGTAAGCAGCACTTTTGCCCTTTCTCCTCCGCTGAGCGACGACAGCGGTTTGAATACATCATCGTTCTTGAATAGCAGCCGTGCCAGCGTACTGCGGATCTCGGTATTGGTCATGTGAGGATAGTGGTCTGCAATTTCTTCGAAAACAGATTTGCTGCTGTCCATGCCGCTTTGTATCTGATCATAATATCCCT
Organism: Acutalibacteraceae bacterium; assembly: GCA_045221175.1. Classification (GTDB taxonomy): domain Bacteria; phylum Bacillota; class Clostridia; order Oscillospirales; family Acutalibacteraceae; genus UBA1213. The sequence goes on from JBGUWM010000080.1 coordinate 22,801, forward strand.
TTTTCACGCCCACGCCATATCGTATTCTTCCGGTTTGCGCCGTATATTGTCCTAAAAGCGTTTTGATCAGAGACGTTTTGCCACAGCCGTTGGGTCCCAGAATAAAAATCTTTTCGCCACGATGGACCTCCATCGAAACATTCCTGAACAGCGGCACATCACCAAATGACAGAGAGAGATCGCTGACCTCCAGCACATCTTCTCCGCTTTGCTCGCTGATGCCTAACCGAAAAGTCATTCCCTCCGGCAGTGCTTCCGGTCGCTGAAGATTCTGTTCCAGCTTATCCACTATTTTCTGCTTGCTTTCGGCAGTTTTGATATTCTTTTCCCGATTCCAGCGGCGCTGCTGTTCGATAATTCCTTCCAGTCGGTTGATCTCTTTTACCGTATTGTCATACACCCGCTGGGCAGCCAGTCTTCTTTCGTCCCTCTGCGGCAGATAGGCAGAATAATTCCCCTTATAAGGCGTCATGCGTTTGTTTTCCAGTTCAAAGGTTCTGGTAGTAACTTTATCCAAAAAGTAACGGTCATGCGAAATGACCATAAAGCTGCTGCGGCAGCTCATCAAAAAACCTTCCAGCCATTCTACGGAATGCGTATCCAGATGATTGGTCGGTTCGTCCAGCAGCAATAAATCAGCGTCGCACAGCAAAAGCTTGGCAAGCTGCAGTTTTGCACGCTGACCGCCGCTGAGTGAACGAATGGGCAGACGGATATGTTCATCATCAAAACCAAGTCCGAGCAAAGCTGATCTGGCTCTGGTCCGGTAAGTCAGTCCGTCACGTCTTGTAAATTCATCATGCAGAAAAGCCTGCCGTTCCACTAAGGCTTCCAGATTGCCGCTGCCGGCTGCTATTTTCTGTCCGATCAGTTCCAGCTCTGTTTCGGCGTCTGTCAGATCCTGAAAAACCGTCAGTACCTCGTCGTAAGCAGATATTTCCGGATTTCTGCATACGTGCTGTTCCATATATCCGATTCGGGTGTTTTTATTCAGGACAATTTCGCCGCCGGTACTTTCAAGTTCTCCGGTCAGCAGCTTGAAAAGCGTTGTCTTACCGCAGCCGTTCACACCGATCAGCCCGATTCTGTCGCCCTCCTGTATTTCAAACGTCATACCGTCAAATAATTTTTGTTCTCCAAAGTCCATTGACAGATTATTCACTGCCACTACTGCCATTTTCTTCACCGCCGCAATTGATTTCCATATCATACTGTCATACCGGCCTCACCCTGTCAGCAGCAAAAGGAATCAGGCTGCTTTTCCGGGCAATCCGCTTTTAGTCAGTAATCCTTTTTATGATACCATAAAGCATAACAGAAATCAACTTCAACTCCTGCCTTTCGCACAAACTCCTGTCCTTCGCAGGGAAAACCCCTTTTCTGCGGAAAAAGGGGTTTTCCTATCTCTCCGTCTGTCGGTTCGGTCGATGCTTCTGCTTGCAGCAGAGACATCTGCCGGACACCCTGCATCTCTTTCCTGAAAACACTGCGTTTTAACTCGGAGCAAAGCCCGATGTAAGCTCGCTTAACATCGGCTGCATTGATCCAACCTCACCGCAGGAGCTTTAGCTCCTCGG
>JBGUWM010000081.1:0-5021 GCA_045221175.1 Acutalibacteraceae bacterium
ACCGGCGCAGCGGGAGGCGGCTGCGGCGAATACAAGTATTCTGTTGATTACAAGAAGGGCGCAGAAACGACCTGGACAAGCGTCGCGGCATTCACGACAGATACGGAGCTGACCTTCACTCCCGAGACTGCCGGAAAATACACCCTCCGTCTGACCGCAAAGGACGCTTCAAATGCTTATGTCGCCAAATTTGTGAAGCTGATGGTCCATGAAGAAGCCGACCTTGCAAACAGCATGACGGTTTCCGATGAAGAGATCGCGCTTGGTGAAGCGGTGACTATCACCGGCGCTGCGGAAGGCGGCTACGGCGAATACCTTTTTGCGGCAGAATACAAATCCACCACGGAAACGGAATGGCAGAGTATTTCCGCTCTTACCGCCGATACGGAGTTTACATTCACCCCAGAGGCTTCCGGTAAATACTCTCTCCGTCTTACCGTTGCCGATGCTTCAAACAAACGTGTCTACAAATACGTTACTCTTAAGGTAAACGGATAAATCCTGCTGAGGACAGGCATGTCCGCAGGCAAGAATTCGCGTTATCCTCACAAGTAAAGAATCACACACTTCAATGCCGGTCATGTAAAAGTGGCCGGCGTTGTTTTTGATGCCGTAAGTTTTTCTTGCGAAGAAGGAAACAGCCTCGGGCGGCCCTTTTCCGATCAAAAGTGTCAGCTTTTGATCGGAAAACAGTATCAGGAACGGAGAAGCTGAAATATATATCAAAAAAAGCCCTGTGTATCACAGGGAACGAAACAGTGTCAGTATTTCTTTTTTCTTTGAGATAAAAAAGTTTTGCGAACCTTACATATTTACTTGTAAATAGATTGAATTTATGGTAAAATCAGCCCAAAGGAGCTATGCCCGCATTCATGTCGGGTATGCCCCGAACCTCCTTGAAAGGAAGGTAAACAGGTATGATAAAACTTGAAAATGTCACAAAGACCTATAACAAGACCGTCCGCGCTCTTGATGACGTCAGCTTCAATATCAAGGGCGGGGAGCTGGTGGGGTTTATCGGTCCCAACGGCTCCGGAAAGACCACCACCATGAAGCTCATCACCGGCATAATCAAGGCGGATGTGGGAAAGATCACCGTCAACGGCTTTAATGTGAGGAAGGACCCCATCAAGGCAAAAGAATCCATCGGTTATATTGCTGACAGCCCGGATATGTTCCTCAGGCTCAAGGGAAACGAATTCCTTGATCTGATCGGCGACATCTACCATGTTCCCCTGAGCAAAAGAAAGGAGCGCATAGAGAACTTTGCCTCCCGCTTTGAGCTGACGGACGCTCTTTCCTCACCCATAATGAGCTACTCCCACGGTATGCGCCAGAAGATAATGGTGGTTGCGGCGCTGATGCACGACCCGCCGGTATGGATACTGGACGAACCCATGGTGGGACTTGACCCCAAGTCGGCCTTTGAGCTGAAACAGATGATGCGTGACCACGCAAAGGCCGGAAATACCGTGTTCTTCTCTACCCATGTTCTTGAGGTGGCCGAGAAGCTCTGCGACAGGGTCATTATCATTCAGAAGGGTCACATCCTTTTTGACGGCAAGCTGGACGAGCTTGAAAGCAAGAGCAAAACCAATAATAATTCTCTTGAAGAGATTTTCCTGGAGCTGACGAAAAAATGAGAATTTATTTAAAACTTGTCAAGGCTCTGCTGGCTTCCGTAGAGCCTACCCCGGAGGAAAAAAAGCGCAAAAAGGTCTTCTATTATGTGATGGCGTTCATTGCGGTCTTTTGCATAATGCTGCCCATGGCGTTTTTTGTGGGGGTCATCATCTATTCGCTGACCCAGAGCCTTCTGCCGAAGGGCGCCGGCGCAAATGCCGCCGAGCTGTTTTTGCAGCTCATTTCGGTTTTTTCGTTTATATTCGGACTGAACGTGATATTTACGGTATTCTATTTTTCCGGCGACACCCAGAGTCTTCTGCCACTGCCTCTGAAGCCCTCACAGATAATCGCGTCAAAATTCACCGCCGCCCTTATCAGTGAGAGCATAATGGAATTTATCATTATCATCGCAGTCTATGCCGGCTATATCATAGCGGCGGGTCTGCCCTTTTACACCTGGCTGCTCGCTTTGTTTGCCATGCTGACCCTGCCCATCGTGCCTTTGTGCTACTGCGCGGTGATATGCATGGTGGTGATGCTGGTCACAAGCTTTATCAAAAACAAGGACACCGTAAACAAGATCACGGGACTGCTGACATTCGTTGTAATACTGGGTCTGATAATCATTGTATCCTCCAGCGGCGGTCTTGATTCGGAGCATCTTGTGGCGGCGCTTTCTGACCCCAACAATGCGCTGCTCACTGTCCTGAACATGATATTCCCCCATGTTCACCTGATAACCGCTGCTTTTGTCAGCAATACCGCAATAAACCTGCTGTTCTATATCGGTATCAATCTGCTTTCCCTCGGTGTCTTTCTTGCCGTCGCCCAGGCGGTCTATCTGCGCACCGCTACCGACATTGACCACACCTCCTCGCGCAAAAAGGACCTTAAAAAGTCTCTCGATTCCCTTCATTCCCGCCGTCCCTGTGTGACCTATCTCAAGAAGGAATTCCGCATACTGTTCCGCACACCTGCATATTTTATGAACTGTGTGCTGATAAATCTTATCTGGCCTCTGTTTTTGTACCTCATATATGTCCTGCAGGGCAAGACGAACTTCCTTGAATCCTTCATCTATGAGATACACCGGGGCAACGAAGAAACGGTCCTGATATTTGTTCTGGGTGTTTCCGCCGTTTCAGTGCTGGTCACAGCCTGCAACTGCATTGCCTCCTCAGCCATCACCCGCGAGGGCAGTCACCTTGCGTTTATGAAGTACATTCCCCTTTCCTACATGGCTCAGCTGAACGTAAAAGCCCTGGTGAGTATCATAATCAGCGGCACTGGAATGCTGATCTTTGTTGCGGCCGCGGGAATCTATCTTAACATCGGCCTCAAGCTGATGATACTCTGCATGGTGATAAGTCTTTTGTCGGTGGTATTTGCCACCTATCTGGGCATATTCATGGACTCCGTAAACCCCAAGTTAGTGTGGGACAGCGAGCTGAACGCTCTCCGGGGTAACTACAACATCTTCTTCAACATGGCTCTTGCCATCGTGCTTGAAGCCATAACCTGCGCGGGGGCTTATCTTGCCTTCAAGTTCACCCCCATAGGCTCCCTTATGATAATCATGATACTTCTCATCTTCCTGATGAGCCTTGTTGCGGTATGCTACATTCTCTGCTCCACCCGGGCAGTCAGGAACCTTGACCGGATGTCAATATGAGTGAGGAGTGAGGAGTTTTTTAATGTGGAATTTGGAAAGTGGAAAGTGGAATTTTTCTCAGTGTGGAGTGTGAAGAGTGTGGAGTGTGAAGAGTGAAGAGCAGAGTTGCTTTAGGTTGGAAAGCGGGGTTTTATTTTATCCGGCGCCGACAGTCTGAATTGAAAACAACAGTTATTACAGCGGAACCTTAGGATAATCCGGAGGTTCCCTAAAACACAAATTTTTTATGAGGTGATATTATGCCGTTTATCAGCACAAAAACAAACGTAAGCATTTCAAAGGATCAGGAGACAGCGCTGAAAACTCAGTTCGGTTCCGCAATTTCCCTTATCGGAAAAAGCGAAGCATGGCTCATGCTGGATTTTCAGGATGACTGCAAGCTCTGGTTCAAGGGCTCCGACAGCCCCGCAGCCATCGCAGAGGTAAAGCTCTACGGAAGAGCCTCCGCGGCGTCATACGACGCCCTGACCGCAAAGCTGACAGAGATAATCTCGTCGGTGCTGGGCATTCCCGCCGGACGGATCTATGTCAAGTATGAAGAGGTACAGTACTGGGGTCTTGGCGGCTCCAATTTCTGACAGCACAGGGGACCGTTTCGGTCCCCTCTTTTTTTGGGCGGAAACATCACGATAATTCCTCCACTGCGCTGAATATGCAAATGGATTTGAATATTGTATAATTATGAATATATATACAGATAGTATAATAGCCGTATAATCTGGCTGATTGATTTAAAGATTGTATAATTCCGACCCAATATACTAAAAGTATAAAATCGTATTTTAATATCCTTGTAATGCCCGCCGGAGGGATCTGTATCAGATATGAAGTGCAGTACTGGAGTCTTGCGGCTCCAATTTCTGACAGCACAGGGGGGGACCGTTTCGGTCTCCTCTTTTTTGGGCGGAAACATCAGGATAATTCCTCCCTTGCTCTGAATATGCAAAAGGATTTAAATATAGTATAATCTTGATTACATATACAGATAGTATAATATAATCTGGCTGATGGATTTAAAGATTGTATAATTCCGATCTAATATACTAAAAGTATAAAATCGATTTTTATATCCTTGTAATGCCCGCCGGAGGGATTTGTATCAGATATGAAGTGCAGTACTGGGGTCTTGGCGGCCCCAATTTCTGACAGCACAGGGGGGACCGTTTCGGTCTCCTCTTTTTTGGGCGGAAACATCAGGACAATTCCTCCCTTGCTCTGAATATGCAAATGGATTTGAATATTGTATAATTATGAATATATATATAGATAGTATAATCTGGCTGCTGGATTTAAGGATTGTATAATTCCGACCCAATATACTAAAAGTATAAAATCGATTTTTAATATCCTTGTAATGCCCGCCGGAGGGATCTGCGTCGGGTATTAAGTGCAGTACCGGAGTCTTTGCGGCGACAATTTCTGAAAGCGAAGGGGAGCGTTTTGGGTGCCCATGTTTTATCGGATTTTCCGGCTGAAATATCGGGCAAAACCGTTCTTCCTGCCCGAATTACAATAGACAGAATGAATTATTGTATAATATAAGATTAATATACGAATAGTATAAATATTCTTTTCAAATTCCCTTGACATCCCTGTGATAGTATGATATACTGCAATAGTCGTCGAAAGCGACAGCATATAGTTGGTGTTGATGACGTTGAGGGTCCACCCGTTCCCATGCCGAACACGGAAGTTAAGCTCAATGGTGCCGAAGATACTCGAT
>JBGUWM010000082.1:0-9963 GCA_045221175.1 Acutalibacteraceae bacterium
CATTAATATTCCTCCATAGCTCAGTCGGTAGAGCGCATGACTGTTAATCATGATGTCACTGGTTCGAGCCCAGTTGGGGGAGCCAAAGAACACTCACTTTTGTGGGTGTTTTTTTTGCCGTTAAAGACCTCGATCGTTTTGAATTTGGATTTATTATAGAGCCAATGAAAAAAGCCTGTCCTCAACACCCCGTAATTGTTGGTGTTTGGAGGACAGGTTTTTTGCTGTATCGGGAGAGCTGATTATTCCTCGCAAATGATCAGTTCTTTGGCGTAGGGAAGCGTTCTGATATAGTCGCAGAAGGTATGCCATTCATCCAATTTGTGATTTTTGCGGGCATAATAAATATTGATAAGCGTTTCATAATTCAGCGAGCAGGTACGCATCTGATTATAGCTGGAAGGAAGAAGCTGAATGATATCATACCAATATTGTTTATCTTTCGTTTCGAGGAATTTCAGCCGGAGCAGTTCGAGCTGCTCTACAATATATGTCATAACGGCAAGAGTGCTTTCGTCCATTTTGTCGCAACTGAACTGTGACAGCTCAAAAGGTGCCGAGGCGATTTTGTGCATGGTGCTGGTGGAGTTGGCAACAGTGGATACCTTATAGGTATCATATTCTTTCCACCAATACATAGGGGCGGTAATGTCAACGCTGACGAAGACCTGCCGCAGAAATTTTCTGTGATCGCTGCCGGCTTTTCTCAGACGAACAGCCAGAGAGAGGTCATTTTCGCCGAGGGTGAAGCTGCCCTTCTCATCAAAATAGCTGTCAGAGCGAGCCCAACTGTTCAAAGGATTGCGGGCGCCACGAATGGCATTGTGGAGATTCATAACTTCGGAATGATTGACGGTTAGCAATTCAAATCCTCCTTTATTTCTTTTTCTTTTGAAAATGATAGCAAATCCGGGTGATAAAAGCATCGGGCAGCAGACGTCGGGCAAACTTAAGACACTTGATTTTAAAAGAAGGAATCATAAACAGCTTTCCCTTCATCACACCGTCCAGTGCCTGCTGGGCAGCCATTTTGCTGCTGATCGGTGCAGCAGCAAACCGGACGTTCGCTACCCGGTTGAATTCAGTATCGACAGGACCCGGACAGAAGGCGCTGACCTGAACGTTACTGCGGCGCTGTTTCAGTTCCTCACGAATGGCGCCTGTGAAACTGACGACATAATTTTTGGTTGCGTAGTAGGTTGCCATCAAAGGACCGGAGAAAAAACCTGCTATGGACGCAACGTTCAGAATATAGCCTTTGTTTCGGGCGATAAAATCCTGTAAAAACAGTTTTGTCAGCACATGAACGGCAACCACGTTCGTATCAATCATCTGCAGCTCAGTATCCAGATCGGTTTCATCAAAGAACCCGCACAAACCAAAGCCGGCACAGTTGACCAGCATCTCAATATTTTCGTTTTGCAGCACTTCGTGCAGCTTTTTGCATTCTTCAATATGCGAAACATCGCAGCGAATACACTTGGCGTGTTTTCCCAATTCCTTTTGCAGTTCCTTCAGTCTGTCAGCCCGTCTTGCGACGATTATCACATCCCAGCCACGCATTACCAGTTCCTTGGCAATATCTCTGCCGATGCCGGAGCTTGCGCCTGTGACCAGAGCCAGCATAGAATATTCCTCCTCTATTTGATTTGATACACTGTTTCGGCATTATGTCTTGTTACAGACAATACTTCTTTAGCGGAGATGCCCTTGATCCCGGCAATACAGTCTGCCACATATCTGATAAAAGACGAATCGTTTCGTTTTCCCCGAAAGGGTACGGGAGCCAGATAGGGACAGTCTGTTTCAAGCACGAGAGAATTCAGGGGTATATCCGCCACGACTTCTACAGCTTTTCGGGCATTTTTGAAGGTGACAACGCCGCCCATGCCGATATACATTCCCAGTTTTACTACTTCTTTTGCCATTTCTCTGCTGCCGGAAAAGCAATGGACAATTCCTGCAGGGCGGTATTTTTTCAGAAGCTCAAGCACATCGCCGTGAGCTTCTCTGTCGTGAACCACCACAGGCAGTGAAAGACTGTTGGCAAGCGAGAGCTGCGCTTCAAAAATTTCCTGCTGTAAGGCTTTTGGTACGTCGTAGTAATAATCCAGTCCGATTTCACCGACGGCAACGACCTTGGCGTCATCATATAACGGACGGATCAGTGCAAGCTGCTGCATACTGTTTTCATCTACACATTCGGGATGAATGCCTATGGCAGCATACATCTTTTCATAACGATGTGCCAGTTCCACACTGAAACGAGAGGTTTCAACAGTGGTTCCCTGATTAACAATACCGCAGATTTCCTGCGAAAACAGTCGTGACAGGAGAGAATCCCTGTCCGGATCAAAAGCCTCATCATCATAATGTGCGTGTGTATCAAATATATTTCCCATCGTATTATGTTCCTTTTTGAAAATTATCCTATATCAATTATAGAGGATAACCGGGTTGATGTCAACGAACAGGAGGGAAATAACAGGGAACGCAATTTTGTCGTGACACCTTCATGAGAAAACCCTTTCCGGCAGAAAAAAGGTGTTTCCTCTGTGTCACCTGTCGGTCCGGTCGGTGTTTCTGCCTGCGGCAGAAGTGTTCGCCGGACACATGGCACCCCTTTAACGAAACCGATGAGTTTACGAGCGGTATCTGTTGGAAACAGCGTTCAGAACAGATGCTTCAGTATGCTTTCGGCTATCGGATTTCGAGAATCGATTTCCATGGAGAAACCATCAAAGCGCAGGATGCCAATGAATGGAATGCAGAAAATTATACAAATAGTAAAAGATATATATAATTAACATATTGTATAACTAATCACCGATGTCCCCCGCCTCTGAGTTTACGAGCGGTATCTGTTGGAAACAGCGTTCAGAACAGATGCTTCAGTATGCTTTCGGCTATCGGATTTCGAGAATTGATTTCCATGGAGAAACCATCAAAGCGCAGGCTGCCAATGAATAGAATGCAGAAAAAATATACAAATAGTAAAAGGTATATATAATTAACATATTGTATAACAGTGCAACACCAAAATAATACAAACGGTATAAAAACAAAAAAATATACTAAATATAATATCGCTTTGCGGAGAAGCTGCCGACAAAAGCGGCTGATTCTGTAAAATATACTTTTATATTACGGTGAAATGTGGTATAATACAATAGAATAGCCATTTCAGGAAACAGAAAACCGGCACAAAATCCGTGCCGTAAAGGAATAGAATGGAACGGAGTTGTTAAGATGGACGAATTTATGAGAAAAGAAATATGTGAGGGTGTTGTTTTCAACAGTATAGTAGATCATCGGTTCAAAATCGGACGGATCAGTGTAACTCTGCTGGTACCGCTCAGTCGCAGTACAGCCGCAGCCAATGCACTTTTATCATGTGTGCTGACCCGTTCCTGTCAGCAATATCCGGATTTTACCTCTTTGAACAGAAGACTGAACGAGCTGTACGGAGCGGCGTTGTATCCGATGGTGCGCCGGATCGGGGATTTTCAGGCGATTACCATCTCTGCGTCCGGACTGGACGACAGATATGCGCTGGAAGGTGAAGCAGTATTTTCAGAGCTTGCCGAGCTGCTGTGCTCTATCATTTTTGAACCGAAGCTGACAGACGGCCATTTTGATGAAGAAGACGTAGAACAGGAAAGACGGCAGCTATTGGAAGATATTGACGCAGAGTATAATGAAAAGAGAGTGTATGCGGTCAACCGCTGCATTGAAAAAATGTGTCGGGACGAACTGTTTGCCATCGGAAGATACGGCACAAGAGAAGACGTGGTGAATCTGACGCAGGACAGCTTGCTGGCGGCGTGGAAAAGTCTGCTCGACCGCTCCAGAATAGAGATCACAATGCTGGGCAGTACCGATCCGGAAAAGGTATACCGGCGGTTTGCAGAGATCCTCGGTGGAAAGCCCAGAAGAATCGGTGGTTCGACGAAGATTATTACAGAGGTGGCAGAAGTGCGCCATATTGTGGAAACGGACGAAATCACCCAGTCCAAACTGGTGATGGGGTACCGCTGCAAATATCCTGAAAATAAGCGTCAGATTGTAGCGGCATCACTGATGTCAGCCATTCTCGGCGGAACACCTACTTCTAAGCTGTTTGCCAACGTAAGAGAAAAGCAGAGCCTGTGTTACTACTGCGCCAGCCGTGTTGATACAGAAAAGGCACTGCTGCTGATAGACAGCGGCGTTGAAACAGGCAATATACAAAAAACGGAAGAAGCCGTTACAGAGCAGGTAGAGCTGCTGAAAAACGGCAGGATTACGGACGAAGAGATTGTATCTGCCAAATTAGCGGTCAAAAATGCCTATCTGTCCTCTCTTGACAGTCTTGCTTCCATACAGGCTTTTTATATTCAAAGCATTCTGCGCAGCGAACCGCTTTCGCCGGCAGAGGCAGCGGAGATTGTGGAAGACATCACAAAAGAGGAAATTATGGATGTAGCAGCCACACTGCGGTTAGATACGGTTTTCTCACTGGTAGGCAATGAATAAGGAGAGGTGCGGTAGGATATGAGATTTAAGGAAATAAAAGAAGAACGCTTCGGTATCACTTATTATGAACTGAAGCATGAGTCCGGATTGCCGATTTATGTGTGTCCGAAAGAAGGGTTTCGGTCCTGCTACGCCGTGATCGGAACAAAATTCGGCTCCATGAATGCGGAATTTATTCATAACGGCAGCAGAATTACCGTACCGGACGGAACGGCGCATTATCTTGAGCACAAGCTGTTTGAGAGTGAAGAAGGAGATGCGTTTACGCAATATGCAAAAACAGGTGCGTCTGCCAATGCCTATACTTCATTTGACAATACCTGCTATCTGTTTTCATGCACCGAGCGCTTTGACGAATCGCTGGGCATTCTGTTTGACCTGATTCAGTCCCCGTATTTTACCCCCGAAACGGTTGCGAAAGAACAGGGAATTATCGGGCAGGAGATCAAAATGTATGACGACAGTCCGGATTGGCGTGTTACCATGAATTTGCTGCAGGCGATGTATCAGAATCATCCCATTAACAAGGATATTGCAGGGACAGTTGAAACAATTGCGGAAATCACGCCGGAAATTCTGTACGAATGCTATCACAGCTACTATAATCTGAATAATATGGTGCTGTGCATTGCCGGAAACGTCAGTCCGGAGGATGTGCTGAAAATAGCAGATGAAAAACTGAAGCCGAACGAAGCGGTCAGCACAGAGAGTATTTTTCCGGAAGAGCCGTACGAAGTAAAGCAGGGTTATGTGGAACAGGCGCTGCCCGTAGCGCTGCCGATGTTTGCGCTGGGCTTTAAGGAGCAGGCGGGAACAGAATATGCCGGGACCAAAGACCTTCTTTGCACCAGTATTCTGTTGGAGGCGTTTGCCGGCGAAGGCTCAGAGCTGTATCGCAGGCTGCTGGACAACCGGCTGATCAATTCCACTTTTGGAACAGAGTATATGGAAGGCAAGGAATATCGTGCGGTAATATTCGAAGGCGAAAGCGCCGATCCTGCAGCCGCAGCGGAGATGATTAAGGAAGCGGTCAGGGAACTGCACGAAAAAGGTGTTGCAATGGATATGTTTGAAAATGCCAAAAAATGCACCTACGGCAGAATTGCCAGAGGATTGGATTCTCCGTCGTCCATTGCCACAGGTATGCTGAATGCGGCTTTTACAGGCAAAAAGATGTTTGCGTCAGCGGAGATGATTTCAGAGATCACGCTGCAGGACGTCAACGACAGACTGAAGCAGCAGCTTGATCCGGACAATTGCACGCTTTCGGTTATCAAGGGAATCGAGGGCGTTACCGAAGCGTAAGGTGAGCCCGGCTTCAAAGCAGCGGACAGACCGGTGAGTGACGGCAAAAGATTTGCTGAAGCTTGATTGAAGATTGACTAATGACTGACTAAAGATTGCCTGAAGTGTCGTTCGGAATGTCAGCCGATGGCAATCCGCTTGTAAAGGACAGTTTTCTTTGTCCGGCTTTGTCTGCTGCTTTTATCATCGTATCATACGGAGGGAAATAAATGTATCATGTTGAATTTCCCGGAATGGGATTGTCGCTGACGGTGGATCCCGTAGCCTTTTCAATAGGCAGCTTTCAGGTATATTGGTACGGCATCATTATCGGTATCGGTTTTTTGCTGGCACTGATGTTTGCCCTGAAAAGTCTGAAGCGCTTTGGCGTCGGCAGCGACGGCTTTATAGATTGTGTACTGGTGGGGCTGATTTTCGGCATTATCGGCGCAAGATTATACTACGTCATATTTAAGTGGGATTATTATTCGCAGCACCTGAACGAGCTGTTTGCCATACATAACGGCGGACTTGCCATTTACGGCGGTGTTATCGGCGGTCTGGCAGCGGCGTGTATTGTGGCAAAAATCAAAAAGCTGCCGATCCTTGCCATTCTGGATATCGGCGTGATGGGATTTTTGATCGGTCAGGGGCTGGGACGCTGGGGTAACTTTTTCAATCAGGAGGCATTCGGAACACCCACCGACCTGCCGTGGCGCATGGTCAGTGAGAATACGGACGGCATAGGGGTGCATCCCTGTTTTTTCTACGAGTCGGTGTGGTGTCTGCTGGGGTTTGCCCTGTTGTATCTGTTCAGCCGAAAATGGAGAAAATACGACGGTCAGATCTTTTTGCTGTATCTGGTGTGGTATGGTGCGGAACGAATGCTGGTAGAGGGGTTGCGGGCAGACAGTTTATATACGCCGTTTCTGGGTTTGAGAGTATCACAGATTTTAGCGGCGGTGACAATGATTATTGGTATCGTGCTGCTCATTGTATTTCGCAAGCGCACCGTTAAATCGGCGGACAGAATATTGCAGCCGGCAACGGACAGCGTGAATGTGTCCGATACGCTGCCGAAGGCAGAATCTGCGGCAGCCGAGGGTAAGAATACAGCCGCCAAGACAGAATCTGCGGCAGCCGAGGGTAAGAACACAGCCGCCAAGACAGAATCTGCGGCAGCCGAGAGCGAGAACACAGCCGCCAAGGCAGAATCTGCGGCTGCCGAGGGTAAGAACACAGCCGCCAAGACAGAATCTGCGGCTGCCGAGGGCGAGAACACAGCCGCCAAGACAGAATCTGCGGCAGCCGAGAGCGAGAACACAGCCGCAAAGACAGAATCTGTGGCTGCCGAGGATAAGAACACAGCCGCCAAAAGCAAAACCGAAAACGGCGGAGAACAATAAGTTGTTGGTTACAGAAGAAAAAGACGGTCAAAACAATCGGTAAGAAGGAGTGTAAAATTATGGCAACAGTCATCAGCGGAAAGGAAGTTTCCGCAAAAGTAAGAGCAGAGGTCAGAGAGGAATGTGAAAAGCTGAAAGCCAAGGGAATCACCCCGGGTCTGGCGGTTATTATCGTAGGAGATGACCCTGCATCAAGAGTATATGTCAATAATAAAAAGAAGGCTTGTGCAGACGTAGGCTTTTTGTCAGAGGAATATGCGCTTCCGGCAGAAACCACCCAGGAAGAACTGCTCAGTCTGATTGATACACTGAATAAGCGTACGGATATTCACGGAATCCTTTGTCAGCTTCCGCTGCCGAAGGGACTGGACGAAACTGCGGTGATTCATGCCATTGATCCCAAAAAAGACGTAGATGCGTTTCATCCGTTCAATGTAGGCAAGATCATGATCGGCGATTATGATTTTCTGCCGTGTACGCCGGCAGGCGTTATGGAGCTGATCCATTTTGCGGGAATCAATGTCAGCGGCAAAAGCTGTGTTGTCATCGGCAGAAGCAATATTGTCGGCAAACCGATGGCAATGCTGCTGCTGCATGAAAACGGCACGGTAACCATCTGTCACAGCAAAACAAAGAATCTGAAAGAGATTTGTGCAGAAGCGGATATTTTAGTAGCTGCTGTGGGAAGACCGAAATTTGTCACGGCAGACATGGTCAAGGAAGGTGCCGTCGTACTGGATGTAGGTATTAACCGTGACGAAAACGGCAAGCTGTGCGGTGACGTAGACTATGCTGCGGTTGAGCCAAAGGCGTCGTACATCACGCCTGTTCCGGGCGGAGTGGGACCGATGACAATTGCCATGCTGATGAAAAACACACTAAAAGCCGCCGTACTGCAAAGCAAATAATAAAATTGCCGACAGCATGACGGTTTGGCGGACAACAGGAGAAAAGCAGCCATACACGAGGGGAGGAATGCAGGAATGATGAAAATTCCTTTTTCACCGCCGGATATCGGCGAGGACGAGATTAACGAGGTAGTAGATACACTGAGAAGCGGCTGGATCACGACAGGACCCAAGACAAAGCGGTTTGAAAACCAGTTGGCGGCGTTTTGTATGAGCGACAGAGCGGTATGCTTTGATTCGTGTACGGCGGCGCTGGAAATGACGCTGAGGCTTTTGGGCGTGAAGAAGGGCGACGAGGTCATTGTACCTGCCTATACTTATACCGCAACGGCAAGCGCTGTATGTCATGTAGGAGCAAAGCCTGTAATGATCGACTGTGCGCCGCATTCCATACAGATGGATTACGAGAAGCTGCCGTATCTGATCAATACACATACCAAAGCGGTTATTCCGGTGGATCTTGGCGGTGTCCCCTGCGATTACGACAAGGTATATGAAGCGGTGAACAGCAAGCGTTCGCAGTTTATTCCTTCCGGTACTTTACAGGAGCTTTTCGGCAGGGTTGTGGTACTGGCAGACGGCGCACATTCCTTAGGCGCCAGAAGAAACTATCTGAAAACAGGTGCGTTAGCCGATTTTACCGCATTTTCGTTTCATGCGGTGAAAAACCTGACCACCGGAGAAGGCGGCGCTGTCACATGGAAAAAGCATTCCGAGCTGGACAGTGACGAGATTTATCGGCAGTTTATGTTATTGTCCCTGCACGGTCAGACAAAGGACGCCCTGACAAAAACGCAGCTTGGCGGCTGGGAGTATGACATTGTCGGGCCGTATTTCAAGTGTAATATGACAGATATCATGGCGTCAATCGGACTGGCGCAGCTCAAGCGTTTTCCTGATATGCTCAGGCGCAGGCGCAAGCTGATAGAGTATTACAACCGTGAATTATCGGGGCTGAGTGTTTCGGTATTGCAGCATTATTCCGAAAAAGAGCATTTCGCTTCCAGCGGACATTTATATTTAGTCAAATTATTATGGCAAGACGAGGAATATCGTAATAACGTGATCCGCAAGTTAGCAGCCAACGGCGTTGCGACCAACGTACATTATAAGCCTTTGCCGATGATGACGGCTTACAGGCGAATGGGATATGATATCAAAGATTTTCCGAATGCGTATGAAATGTACAAGAATGAAATTACACTACCTCTGTATTCCAGGCTGACGGACGAAGAAGCGCAATACGTTATGGAATGCTTCAAAAAAGCAATCAAAGACTAACCCTCCTGCGGAGTGCGTGAGTGCGTGACCGGCGGAGTGCCTCCGCTGTCGATTCCGCTGTCGTTCGCTGACGCTCACTCACTTCATACAAGTTCACAACTTCAGTTCCGCAGGCGTCCGGCACGGGCAGCGACGAACAGT
The DNA here is from genome assembly GCA_045221175.1 of Acutalibacteraceae bacterium. GTDB lineage: Bacteria > Bacillota > Clostridia > Oscillospirales > Acutalibacteraceae > UBA1213. The sequence goes on from JBGUWM010000082.1 coordinate 9,536, forward strand.
CGGTGCCTTTTTCGCATTCCGCCGTCGCAGCCCCTAAAGGGCTGCTTGTGGCTGTTTTCTCTGAAATCGCATATTCAATTCACGCACCCACTTCACCGTGCCTACTATGTGCGTGACCGCACAGGACGAGTCCGTTGCCGTTCGCTGTCGCTCACTCACTTCTTACAAATTCAAACTTTAGTTCCGCAGGCGTCCGGCACGGGCAGCGACGAACAGTCGCTGCTAATTACGCACACCGCCGTCACAAGCCTGACGGCTTGTTTGTGGCTGTTTTCTCTGAAATCGTACATTCAGTTTACGCACCCACTTCACCGTGCCTACTATGTGCGTGACCGCACAGGACTATTCCGCTGTTACAAAATGCAGATTTGTCACTTCAATTCCGCTGCCAGTAAGACATTCCGCCGTCACAAGCCTGCTGTGTATAA
>JBGUWM010000083.1:0-2688 GCA_045221175.1 Acutalibacteraceae bacterium
CCTCTTCCTCTCGGAACGATGGGCGAGGACGGCGAGTTCGTCGGACAAACAACGTTCTTCGATGCAGAAGCCGAGGACGAGCCGAGATACAAGAACGAGAACCTTGCGTTCCTCGCAGGAGCTTGTGACGAGGAGTTCACCGAGATCGAGATGGAACACATCTTCACGCTCATAGCCAACAAGCCAATGCCCGAACATCAAATGGGTATCAACTTTGCTCGGGAGGAATACTTGACCAAGATGTATTCAAAGCTGAACGTCTACGCTGAACGGAAGAAGTTGAAGCAGGAAAGGCGATATGCTTATTTTTGCAGTATGCTTGAAAACGACAAGAGCGAACTGAGTGAGGGGGAATAATGCCATGAAGAACGAATTCAAGAGCCTACTCGATAACATAACAAAGCGATACAATGCAGAGGTGCAGCAGAGGTACGTCCACGGAGAGTATGACTTCGTACCGAAGGACAGGACAGCCGATGAAATGCTTGAAGCTATCATCGCCCTCTACGCACTGGAAAACTATCCCGATCTATTAGACCCAGAGGGAGGAATGGCAAAATGACAACAACAGGAATAATGGGCTACAACAGCGACAATGACCGATACGGTCTGCTCGTCATGGACTTGTGGGAAATTGAGGGCTTTCACTGCGGTGATACTCTCGAAGTTTGGGACAGGGACAAGGAACAGTGGATACCAACACGAATGGAAATGCGTTGGAAGAACGTGTGGTATCTCGTTGATACACCATACAGCGGAACAGACCTAGAGGGGCTGAAAGTCAGAGTGAGAAGATGAGAGGGGGCAACCCCTCTTTTTCTTTTTGTCAGACAAGTAAGCAGGGAGTGCAGAGGGGGTGCAGACCCCCTTTGCCCCTCGGAGAGCACCTGACCTAAGCTGTGCTTAGGTCTTAGGTGCAAGACCTAAGACTTGACTTATGTCCTTTGGTGTGCTACACTACATAGCAAGGGGGCTGATAATATGGCAAGCGCAAACTGGATGAAATGCACCACGCAGAAAGCCGGAGCAATGAAAAAGCATCTCGGGCAAAAAGAAAGAGAACAGGGCAACCACAGCAACAAGGATATCAACAAGGAGCTGAGCAAGAACAACTACGCTATCGGGTGCGGTGACTATGCCGAAGCTCTGGAACACATGAAGCGCAGAACGGCAGAGGTTGACAAGCTCATACCGCCCAAGAGAATACGCAAGGACAGAGTGACCTGTTGCTTCATTGAGCTTCCATGCCCTCTCACGCTAACGGAGAGGGGTCTCTCAGACGATTTCTTTGCAAAGTCGTATCAGACCCTTACCGACTTTTTTGGCTCTGAGAACGTCCACGGGGGCTTTGTACACAAGGACGAGGTGCATACCTATACCGACAAGAACAAGAAACGCAAAACGTCACTGGAACACGTTCACGTCCTTGTGTCGGCATATACACCCGAAAAGGGTATCAACGGCAAGGCATTTGAAACCAAAGCTCGGCTCAAAGCTCTGAACAATGAGCTTGACGATATGTGTTTCAGATCCTTCGGGGTTCGTCTGAACACCAAGGAGAAGCCCGAAAACAAGAGTGTGGAACGGCTCAAAGAGGAAACTGAGCTAAGAGAAGAAGCTGAACGTCTGCGGGAAGAAGCGAACAAAGCATTTTCAAGACTGCTGGATATACACATGGAAGAAGAAGCTTCCAAACAGCGCAAGGAAGAAGCCGAGCAAAAGTTGTCGGAGCTGAACAAAGCCTATGAGAACGACATGAACAAGCTGAAAGCGGAGTATCAAGAAAAGCTCGACCAACTGAAAAACGAGTATTCCGAGGAAGTCTTTGCGAAAGTCGGGGCTATCAGAGCCATTTCCGAAAAGCTTTCTCACGGAGAAAAGAAGCTGACTAAGCAGGAGCAGGAAACGGTTATGAGCGTAGCTGCTAACGTAGGTCAAATTGAAGCCGAATACACACGGCTCCGCAATGAAGCCGAGGAACGGAAAGCGACCTATGACATTCTGTTGCAGAAAGAAAACGCCATCATAGACCAAAAAGCCTTTAAATTAGCCGAAGATTTGGAAAAGCACTATGAAAGCGAAGCGAACAAAGCCATAAGTCAGGCTACGAAAATGCAAAGTGAAGCCCAAGATAAGCTGTTCCACATCGAGCAGGAGAAAGAAAAAGCCGTGAATGAAGCTTTGAAGCCATACAGGCGCAAGATAAACCAATTGAACCAAGAGCTAGAATACACCCGCAACGTGTGCGAGTTCGCCACCAAAGAGCCGTACACAACCACGGAAAAGCGTTATGACAAACACATGGAGCAACTTGCCTATGAACAGTCAAGGGGCGGTCGTTCTCGATAACCCATGAGGAAAAACCTTTAACCCATGGGGAAAAATCTTTAACCTATGGGGAAAAACCTTTAACCCTAAGCAGATGTTCAAAATTTGTACTTCTGAGCGTTCTAATCATCAGAATTTCCCGAAACATAGGGCTTTTTCTGTTGTCAGTCAGTCAATCAGTCAAAATCTGAAATTTTTCTTTTTGACGGCTCTTGATTGATAGATTGATTTAAAAAGTGATTTAATATTGGTTTAATGTTGATTTCGGATATCAGAAATGCCCGAAAAAGCTTCGTTTCCGAAATCAATTACGTACTTTGCATTGCACAATTACGTACTTTGCATTGCACAATTACGTAC
>JBGUWM010000084.1:0-3398 GCA_045221175.1 Acutalibacteraceae bacterium
GCACCGTAGAGCATCAGCTTTTTCGCTGACCAATAGGCCTCCTCGTTTTCACCACTGCCCAGGTGTTTTCCGATGATCACACTTGCCGCTTGAGACAATCCGCACAACGCACCGATCACCAATCCCTGGATGGGATTGGTCAAAGTCATAGCAGCACTGGCATCGGTACTCATGTGCCCGTAGATGGTGGCATAGACATTTTCCCCCAGACTCCACACCACCTCGCATACCAGCAAAGGCAGCAGCATAGACCAATACTGCCCCCAATTCATTCGGAGTGTTGCAGTGGGTTCTCCTTCGTTGGATTTCAAAAGGAAACCGTTTTTGGAAAGCATTAGGAGCATCAGCAGAAAATTGGCACATTGGGAAATTACTGTAGCAAATGCCGCACCACGCACACCCATGGGTGAGATCCCCAGCTTGCCGAAAATCATAATGTAATTCAAGCTGGTATTCAACAACGCTGACAGAATGCTGGCATATAGGGGAAGCCGGGGCTTTTCCAAACAACGGAACAATGTGGAAAGAAGGGTTGCTCCAGCCATAGGAACAAAAGTTCCGGAAATCAACATCAAATATTCTGCTGCCGCCTGACGGGTCTGCACATCCCTGGTATAAGCTCCCATGATCTGATTCGGAAACAGGGTGCATATTACCATAAACATTCCGGCAATGCCTGCTCCCAGCAGCAAGTTTGTAAAGAAACTCCGGCGGACTTCGCTTCGGTTTTTCTGCCCCAGATACTGAGCAATCATAATTCCGGCAACAGCGCCAATGGCGGAAATCACCACAGAATAAATCGATGCAAATTTTCCTGCCAAGCCCACACCGGCCACATTGATTTCACCCAATTGCCCGATCATGATTTGATCTACCATGCTAAAAGAAGATTGCAGCATGGATTGCAATGCTACAGGAATTGCCAGGGTGCATACTGCTTTGAAAAAATGATCCTTTGTTTTCATAACACACTTCCCAATTGATTTGTTTCCATTGTAGCAACCGGGAAGTGGAATTACAAAGGTTAAGTATGTAACTATTTACAAAATACGCTTTGTAGATTTGTGCAATTTTACTTATGTTCCTTCGTGCTTCTGCGTACAACTAAAGACACTGGCAATTTCACTTCTGTGCAGATTTCTTTACCTTCTCTCAGCTCTTTCAGCTTTCTAATAGCAATTTTTGCACGCAAAGCACCATCCTGTTTTATTGTGGTCAAAGTTGGAGTGACCATTTCACACATAGGCGTATCATCAAATCCTGCCACAGAAATATCCTCTGGCACTGAAAAGCCTTGCTCAATCAGGAAATGCATCAAATCTATAGCATAGTAATCTGAAACTGCAAACACAGCGGTCACCTGTTGAAATTTCTCCAAATTTGACAGATAAAACGACCATCTCTGTTCCTTTTGCATTGGGATCAGCAAAAGATCTGCCTTACCGGGGGCAAATCCCTTGCAAAAACCGCAGAAGCGTTCCATGTCCACGCAAATGTTATTATCCGAAATGCACAGAGCTGTTTGATGCCCTAATTCACGGAAATGGCATCCCATCTGATAGCCACCTTCAAAATTATCAATCGTGATGTTGAGTATTCGCTCCGGTTTTTCGCAAAAGCCATCATAAACCGTAAAAGGGATTCGCATATGATTACGCAGGTACATATAATCCGGATCGCAAAATCCAATCACAACAATCCCATCCATATTCCACATGGAGGCAAATCGAATGATTTCCTCAGCGCATTTGGCTTTTTTTACCATCATAAACCGTCCGCTGGATTCAATTTCTGTGGAAAGGAAGTTTAAGGAGGACGCAATGAAAAAATCATCCAGCGTGTGTCCCTCATATTTTTCGTGGTCATTGACAAAGACACCGATGATTTTGGAACTATTCCGTGCAAGGAGAATCCCTGCCATACTGGGAATGTACTGACGCTCCTCCAGCAAGGCTGTTACACGCTGAACTGTCTCATCGGAAACTTTATTTGTTTTACCGTGGATCACATTCGATACCGTAGCGGTGCTTAGTCCTAATTCCTCCGCAATGTCACAAATCCGCACACGTTGTTCCATTTTTGCTTTCCCTCCCATTTAGATGATGATCTTCTTTTATTATATTCATTTTACGCAGATAAGTCAAAGGTTATCCGCATAACCTAAACATGAAATAAAGAAGAACCACCCATAGAAATTTTTCTTTCCATGGGTGGTGTGATTGTTAAGTATCTAAAGAATTACATTCAGCTACAGTTTTTAAATAGGTTTCGGGATCGCCATTCAAGATTATGTCTGCATACCCAATCGGGTCATTGTAAATCAGATAGTCCAATTCTGACCGCTGATACATATTGTCGGCTACCTCGTTCTCAACGGCAATCGTATCAATCGCTATCATGCTGCCATCGGTGAATTTCAGTTCCACACAGCAGTTATCCATATTGTAGGCACAAGATATTAAGGTTTTCATGGTATTTCCTCCATAATTCGTGATATAAAGAGAAAATCCCGTCTGACTTCCTGTTAGAAATCAGACGGGATTTGTCCGTATGCACCCCGGATACCGTCAGCTAACAGTTGATAAGTACGTTAGTTCCTTATCACTGTTAAGCCAAGCGCCTGCGGGATTTCTCTTGACCCCATCTGGTTAACATAATTCGACGTTCGGCCCCATACCCTATCTACTTGACCCCACTTTGGCATGAGGCTGACCCCACTTTTCTGGGATGGGGTCACTGTATCAAAATCAGGGTTATTTGCCACACCAGTTTTCTTGCGGTTTTCACCGCCTGAAAGCTGGTTTTTTATTTGATCGCGGTCAATGCTCCTTTCAAACCGGTCGCCATTGCATCCGCCGAGGACAGCTTGGAGTTGTAGTCCAGATGGGCATACACGTTGGCGGTGGTCGAGAAGTCGCTGTGACCGAGCCACTCTTGAATCTGCTTCATCGGGACACCATTGGCAAGCAGCAGGGATGCGCAGCTATGTCGGAGATCGTGGAAACGGATATGCCGTAGACCGTTCTTTTCAAGCAATTTTGGAAAAACCGCCGTAAGATAGTGCGGAGAAATCAGAGTGCCCATCTCATCCACGCAAACGTAGTCCAGATAACGCTTGTCATAGCTCCTACCGCATATCCGGCGATATTCCTCCTGCTGGCTCTTGTGCGATAACAGCTTTTCCTTAAAGGCTGGCACAAGGGGCAGCGTCCGCATATGACTCCTCCATTCCTGAACTTCGCCAGCATCTCCAGCATGTGGATACCGATCTTCTCAGGATCGTTATCCAGACCAGCGCAGACGACACGGAGGCCGTCCGGTGTCAGTATCCGGCCATGCAGCTTGTCGGCCTGGTACTGTTGGTACCTCTCATATTCTTTATTGGATATCTGCTTCAT
>JBGUWM010000085.1:0-3987 GCA_045221175.1 Acutalibacteraceae bacterium
GGGAACATATCACGCATCCTGGGATGATCATGCAGAAACGCGTCCATAACGCCCTTGCGGTCGATCATGATGATCAGAATACTTCGCTCCGGCGCCTTCAGGAGCTCACACATTGCCGCCACGCCTTCCTCGCTCATCATGGAAGCTCTCTCAATGATCAGAGCGCCGAACGGCATCCTGGGAATGACCCGCAGCATATTCTCTCTTGTGATATATCTGCCTTCCGACTTGGCGATCTGTCCGACAAAGTTGGGATTGATCTGACGGTATCTCCTCACAAGTTCCCTGGCAAGGCTCAGGGTTCCCGCGCCTTCATCGCCGGTGATCACAACGTTCCCGGTGCCGCCCTCAAGAAAGATCCTTCCCAGCGCGTCCGTGAGCTGGCGTATGGAATCCTCCGAGTGCAGGTACATCTGGCTGCTTCCTCTTCCGGCCTGCTCCGGATTGTTGATCGTCATCTTCTCGACAACAAACTCTCCCGGGAATTCGCCGCCGCCTTCTGTCACAAAGAGGCTTGTGTCAAATCCGGCGCTGTCTTTATCGTCGTCCTTGATCTGCAGTGCTTTCTGTACTTCCCTGCGGTCCCATGACTTGGTATACATGGAACCCGTATCCTGCTTTTTGTTCTTATCAAAAGCGCGCTGCACGGGCTTTTCCGCGGGCTCATCATCCTCAAGGCCGTTGGACTCATAGAAATCCCGCTTGACCTTCTCCCATTCCGACATGATCTCTGGTTGCCCAGACGACGCAGTTCCTCCGCCGCATCCTCGTAATGAATATGGGTATAGGTTCCCATCGTTACCCTGATATCCTCCGGAGAATGCCCCATCAGATAAGCCAGATGAACCGGATTCATACCTGCTTTTGCCTTTTCCGTACAGTAGGTATGCCGGCATACATGCGGCGAGACATACGGCATCGGGTCACGGTAGATTTTATTGAATTTCTCCCGGGTATGCTGGAAATAATGTTCCCAGTGCAGGGCAAGCATAGGATGTCCGTCCTTATCCAGGCAGAGAAAACCCCTCACACCGTCCACTTCTGGTTCGACAGCCGGAGTAATCCGCCGATCCAGAATTGTCCGGAATGCTTCCTTCACCATAGGCTCCATGGGAATGATCCGTGTCCCACACTTCGTTTTCGCCTGATCTTCAATATAGACCCGAGTGCCGACCCGCTGAAGCTGTTTGCTGATAAGTATTGTTCCCTTATCCATATCCAGGTCTTCAATCGTTAAACCGCAGAATTCAGAGATGCGCATTCCCGTATGGAACAGAATGTAGATACCCTCATAATATCTGCTAAAATGAGGATCCGTACGCACGAATTCGAGAAAGCGGCGCTTATTGGCCGGTGAAAGCGCATCCCGTTTCACCGTATCATTTACAGTCACTTCATGAAGCTGAAAATCATCAAAGGGATTCTTAAAGATCAGTTCACCGGCATTGCACCGACCACACTGTACTCAATCATTCAGCGGGATACTTCTGTCCGCTTTGATCATGCTTTGCGTATAGCGAATATCCTAGGAATTGATATTACTCAGATCTGTAAGGAGAATCCTTATGATGAGGGAGAAGTACTTCCGCAGCCGCTCTCTGATCTGAATGGGCTGACCACGAACCTTAATAAGCAGACATATATAAAAAACAGGACTACGCCGTTGCTTATGCTCTTTGACTATGAAAAAATGCCGGAATTAGATCAGGTTATCGCCGGCTATTTCCAATTAACCGACGAGGGACGTTCCACCTTTCTTGACAACCTACGATGGTTAATGGATACAAAAACAGACCGAAGCCGGGCAAAGAAGCTGAAAACAATTCGTAAATAGCCTTGTACCGAACTTGCCTTTTTAATATGACAGTCTGTGTCCCAGGTTGAGCGATCCTTGCGATCCGGCCTGACAGATATCCCGGGGCAGACATCGCGCCTGCCAGGATACCTGCGACCGACTGGAAATATATGCCTTTCAGGACAAGACATCAGTGTTTCTTCTCATGACACTCATATAAGCTGGCCGTATTATTTTACTCATGTTGACTAACTCTTCAATTCTGTGAGCACTCCATCCAATAATACGGGCAATCGCGAAGATGGCAGTGTATAACTCTGTTGGAATCCCAAGCATCTTGTATACAAATCCACTGTAAAAATCCACATTCGGACTCACGCCTTTATAGATATGTCTCTTTGCAGCGATCACCTGAGGAGCAATTTCTTCAATGTTCCGATATAGCATGAGTTCGTTTTCACTGCCTTTTTCTTTTGCAAGCTCCTCAACATACTTTCTTAAAATACGCTCTCTTGGATCCGAAAGAGAATATACAGCATGTCCCATGCCATAGATCAGGCCTTGCCGGTCAAATGTCTCTTTATCCAGGATTTTTCCAAGATATGCAGCTATTTCATCCTTATCTGAATAATCGGATACATGGCGGCTAAGGTATTCTATCATCTCCATCACCTTGATATTTGCACCACCGTGCTTTGGTCCTTTGAGTGAAGACATAGCCGCCGCAATCGTTGAATAGGTATCTGAACCAGAGGATGTCACAACCCTTGTTGTGAACGTCGAATTATTGCCTCCCCCGTGTTCCATATGCAGAATCAGTGCCGTATCCAGTACTTTTGCCTCTGTCCATGTATATTGTCTGTCCGTCCTGAGCAACATCAGAATATTCTCTGCAGCTGACAGTGACGGATCCGGGTGATGAAGAACCATGCTTCCATGTTTCACATAATGTACATAAGCCTGATATCCATATATTGCCAAAAGCGGGAAAATACTGATCAACTGCATACTCTGCCGGATGACATTGGCTATATCCGTATCCTTTTCTCTTTCATCGTAGGATGCAAGCGTAAGGATGCTCCTTGTCATTGAGTTCATGATGTCTTCCGAGGGAGCCTTCATAATCACATCACGTGTGAAATTCGTTGGTAGGGTTCTGCACTGACTGATTAAATCTGAAAATTCTAAAATCTGCTGCTGCGTCGGAAGCTCTCCCATAAGCAGCAGATAAGCGATCTTGTCAAAACCAGACGCATCGTCTCCGATAGAAGAAATCAGCTCTTCGATCCGATAACCCCGGTACCAGAGTTCACCGTCACACGGAACCCTCCTTCCGTCTATGATTTTTGAAGAAACAATGTCCGATACTCTCGTGAGCCCAGTAAGCACACCGGTGCCTTTTTCATCCCTCAGGCCAGTGTTTACGCCATATTCTTTGTACAGGATCGGAGAGATAGCATCGTTTTCAAAACAGACCGAAGCATGCTTTTCAGCATAATCGATAAGTCTTTTTGTCATCTAATCTATCCTCCGTTTGAAAACTCCGTTTCCATGATTTCTTCAAGCTGTTTCATCAGTCGGAGAAGTTCCGAAACATTACCTGCGCCAAACCTGTCAATTACCCGCACAAAATAATCTCTTAACAGTTTTTCGTTCTTCTCCAGCAGCATTTGGCCTGCATCCGTTATTGTAATATAGGTTCCCCTGCTGCCATCACCTTCATAGGACCATAGGATCAGTCCACGGTCTCTCAATTCACCGGTAAGTTTCGAAACCTGCCGTTCAGTGATTTTCATGCTGTCGGAAAGATCCTTAAAATATGTGCGGTCTTCTTTCTGCCCAACCTCCGAAATCCGGTGAAGGGCGACATATTCTATGATGCTGAGATCAGAAAGCTTTTCCCATATTCTGTCTTTATTGATCAGATATGTTCGGTATACCAATTCATTGGATATATCAGCAATGTCCATATTCATAGGCTGCATTTCCTTTCCCGGCCAGAGCCCATCGCATTATTTCATTGTGGTTTCTTTATCCAGTTGAATTCTGCTCTGCCTTCCTCCAGTTTATAAAAGCGAGTTTTCAAAGTCCAGGCTCTCACCTAGCCCGCTTTCTTCGTACCAGACGAAAAGAAGATACAGAACTCCTGCCAAACATACAGGAATCACCATCCTTGTGGCATATTTAATGCT
>JBGUWM010000086.1:0-4699 GCA_045221175.1 Acutalibacteraceae bacterium
CCGAGGAGCTAAAGCTCCTGCGGTGAGGTTGGATCAATGCAGCCGATGTTAAGCGAGCTTACATCGGGCTTTGCTCCGAGTTAAACCAATCCCCGATGTCCCCCGCGTCTTGCCTGTCGGGTGCGTGACCGCACCGGACGAATATGTTCCGGTAACGATCTTTTCATAGTCGCTTAATATGCTTCAAAAACGAAATCGACAGTGGAGGCACTCCGCCGGTGCTTCTGCTTCGCAGAGGTGTCCACCGGACACCTGCACCCTCTTGGGCGGGGGGACATTCGGACTTTCAGTGGAGGGTTATCATCCCCCACCGAACCCCCGGGCAGCTAAAGCTCCTGCGCTGAGGTTGGATCAATGCAGCCGATGTTAAGCGAGCTTACATCGAGCTTTGCTCCGAGTTAAATGAAACGCTGAGAAAAACAATGAAAAGCTTGGCGAAAGATTTTTATTTTATCGTCTTGTTATCATGAAAACTGTATGAGATGCTTCTTTTGCGGAGTTGAATAAATAACGCCAAAAAGCTGTACCGATGGGTACAGCTTTTTGGCAGGTGTAAGTATGAAAGCAGTGTCAGGCTTTTGGATAAGCGCCAAGTTCTTTCAGATGCTTGCGGTAACCTCTTCTGACGAAGGGATATTGCACCAAAAAACGCACAGACAGACCGATTACACGCAGAAGATTCCAGAACAGCAGGCCTTTTTTCTGGCGGGTAACAAATCCTTTTTGTCTGTCAGGGTCATAGTGAAGTACCCTTTTGTGCTTGTAAAAATTCACGATACGGCAACGGGCAAGATCACAAACGGAAAAATTGTCCTGATCCTTGTGATAAAACACATAGGGGATCAGATAACCGTTGCAGGAAAGAGCTTGTTTTTTCAGATTTTCCGGTTCGGAAAGAGAGGTTTCATATTTTTGTGGGTCAAAATATACGCCGTCCTCTTTCAGCAGTTCCTCATCGGTTTTAAAAACATTGCAATAAGTCATCAATTCTTTATTCAAAAGCACTGTATCCGTTTCGATAAAAGCCTTCCAGCCCTTGAGATAATCCCTGTAGGCACGAATAATAATATCCGCTAAAAAATAGCGCTGGTAAACAGTCTGTTTCATGACAGAGAGAAGCAGCTTTCTGAGCTGAAAAAGTAGATACGACTTTTGTTTATGAACAGAGGTAAGGATCAGTTCATTCCGCTTGATATAGTATTCCTGAAACCCGTCATACTTTCCGTCAAAGTCATCATGCCACACAGCGATACCGCTGAGTACGGCAATATGAGAAGCGCATCGCAGAGAATACTCGATATCGTCTTCCTTGACAAAAAACTGAAGCGGATAGCCGTATTGTTTTTGCCAGTCAGCAGGAAAGCAATAGAACCACCAGGCATTATAGTCGCATTCGGGATAGTAAACTGATTCAAAGACAGCCCTGCGCTGCGTCATATCAATACCGTTACCGATAGAATGCAGGCGTTTGCCGTCCCAAAGAGCCCCTGCCTCGTGTTGCGTCACCATATCGCTGAGTTTCAGCATTGTACCGCCCACGGCGAGATCTTCAAATGCAGGTTTTCTGATTCGCAGCAGACTGTATACTCTCAGCAGCATTTCGCAGTCCAGTAAAATATCATCGTCCATAAACAGGATATGTGTGTAGTCTTTCTCACTGCGCACCGCTTCATAATAGCCTCTGGAAAAGCCGCCGCTTCCGCCGGTGTTGTCATTGGGGATAACGGTTATAAAATCGCTGTTCAGAGCGGCGCTGTCCAGAGTTCTGCCGTTATCCACGATGTAAAGATGTATATTATTGCGGTGCAGTACGGTACTGTTATTCAGATACGACGAAATCTGACGATAATTTCTGAGCAAAAAAGATTCCCGCCGAAAGGTACAGATGACGACGGCAATATTAATTCCGAAAGGACGCTCACTGCCGCACAAGAATTCACCGCCGTACAGAACACCGTCAGAGGACTGCAGTGTAAAATAGAGCATATCACAATTTTCCTGCTGTAAAACGGCTGAAAGATCGGTCACGTTTTCTGTCACAGCGGAGCAGTGAATCTCTTTTTGCGTGAGGAGTGTTTCGCAGAATTCAACATCATGTTTATGAACACCAAAAACACGCAGCACAAAACTACCGCATACTCTCAGCCGCAAAAAAAGTGCTGACGGTATGCAGTAATGTTGATAAGCGGAAAGAGGAAGTCCGTTAAAATAAGTATCAAAAGCAGCAGTACCCTGCAGCTTCAAACAGTTTTCTGCTTCACAGTATTGAACAGAGCCGTCAGCAAGACGAAAATATAGTTCATTTTGTGTACACAGCTCTGTTCTCGGAAAAAGAATACTGCGAAGAACCGTAAGTGAATTATTCACCAAATTCTTCCTTTACAGCGGCAAGAGCCACTTCAATGACCTTGTCCATGTCGTAGTATTTATAATGTCCCAGACGGCCGCCGAAAATAACGTTGGGCGTCTGATCGGCGAGCTTTTTATACTCCTCATAGAGAGTGTTGTTCTTTTCGTTATTAACCGGATAATACGGTTCAATGCCGGGCTTCCATTCGGAAGAATACTCTCTGGAGATAACCGTTTTGGGTTGTGTGCCGAACTCAAAGTGCTTGTGTTCAATAATTCTGGTATAAGGCACTTCTCTTTCTGTATAGTTCACAACAGCGTTGCCCTGATAGTTGTCAGTATCCAGCACTTCGGTTTCAAAGCGAACGGAGCGATATTCCAGAACGCCCAACTGATACCCGAAGAATTCATCAATCTGACCGGTAAATACAGTTTTCTTGATTTCATCGGCATGCTCTTTAATCCATTCAAAGTAATCAGTATCCGTCAGCACATCAATACCTTCAAGCATTTTATCAATAATAGCGGTATAGCCGCCCATAGGAATACCCTGGAATCTGGCGTTAAAATAGTTGTTGTCATAGGTAAAGCGCAGCGGGAGTCTTTTGATTATAAAAGCAGGAAGTTCTGTACAGGAGCGTCCCCACTGTTTTTCGGTATAGCCCTTGACCAGTTTTTCATAAACGTCACGACCTGCAAGACTAAGAGCCTGTTCTTCCAGATTCTTAGGTTCTGTAATATGCAGATCGGCAATCTGATCTGCAATGATTTTTTTAGCCTCAGCGGGAGTTTTGATATTCCACAGACGGCTGAAAGTGTTCATGTTAAAAGGAAGGTTATACAACTCGTCCTTATAAACAGCGATAGGAGAATTGATATAATTGTTAAACTCTGCAAACTGATTGATGTAATTCCAGACCTTTTTATCATTGGTATGGAAAATATGAGCGCCGTACTTATGCACGTTAATGCCCTCAATCTTTTCGCAATAGATGTTGCCGGCAACATGGCTGCGTTTATCAATGACTAAAACCTTTTTGCCTCTTTTCTTTGCTTCATAAGCAAAGATAGAACCAAATAGTCCTGCTCCGACAACCAGATAATCGTACATTTTATCATACCTTTCTTTCGTTGGATTATATCAGTAAACGGCGGGCGAGAGGGAAGATACCTCTTAAAGTGCCGGATACGGCTGAATGTAAGAACAGCCCTTGTTCAGAGCCATTTTCTAAGGAATCCCCGGCGAACCGAACCGGGGGGACAAAGAGTATACCAGAATTTACTGAAGGAGCGGTTATGCACTGTCACGCCGTTGACAGAAGAAAAATGTGCTCTTGGCAGTTCCGCCCACGGGATAGTGCTGTACTGTTTCAGGTGGGTCATATAGATGCCGAAAAGCCGTTCGGCAATCTTGCCCTGTTCTCTGGGATATTGCTGCTGCAGAGGTTTTTGCCCGGTGTAATCTTCTAAAATACCGAAAAGCCATTGACTGTAATCATCGAACAAAGCCTTATCGGCAATGAACATATTGCAGAAATAAGCGTTGTTTTGGCGAAGATATGCCTCTGCACTGTCAAGATATTCAGGACAGCGCTGTCGGATAATCCGGCGCAGCAAGCCCAAATCGTCAAAAGACTGTCTGTCATGGCGGTTATAGTAGCTTTCCACGCTTTGATAGATATTTTCGGACAGCGGGGCGATAAAGCGGTAGCGTTCTGTCAAGGCAGAAATACTGTCCTGTGTGATACACAACCGGTGCATACTGTGAGAATCCGGAGCATGAAGAACAGTATAGGGGCGTTTGGACTTTTTCGGCTGATCGCAGGCAAAGGGATGCAAATCGGAAAAATCAAAATACCTGCGCTGATGCAGCAGTCCGCCGACATCAAAGGAACGGTTTTTCCAAGCCCAGTACTGAACCGTCAACTCACAGTACTGAGGGTTCCGCAGGGATATATTATCGCCGGTATGATCACAGAGCGCACACAGCGGTTCATTCTGCTCATATAGAGCGGCACCTGCAGATACAGGAAGAAGAAAAGACTCGTTTGGTATCACAGTGTCCTTGAAAACGCTGATAAATAACTGTATATCTTTCATACTGCATCACATCCAATTATAGCAAATCTTTCCGAATACTTCAACAGCTTTTTTTGTGGTATTACGTCAGTTATATCTTATATAAAGATTATTGTATCAATCGCCCTGCCCGGTTTGACTGCCGAATCTTTGCCGCTGATTTCAAGGCAGCTTTGTCTATTGGGATATAACCAATCACCGATGTCCCCCGCCTCTTAGGCGGCGGGTGCCATTCGGACTTTCAGTGGGGGTTATAATCCCCCACTGAAAC
>JBGUWM010000087.1:0-22783 GCA_045221175.1 Acutalibacteraceae bacterium
GCTTCTGCTTCGCAGAGGTGTCCACTGGACACCTGCACCCTCTTAGGCGGCGGGTGCCATTCGGACTTTCAGTGGGGAATATAATCCCCCCACTGAAAGTCCGAGGAGCTAAAGCTCCTGCGGTGAGGTTGGATCAATGCAGCCGATGTTAAGCGAGCTTACATCGGGATTTGCTCCGAGTAAAAAAAACGAAAGACGTATCCGTTCAATGCATTAGTAGCCAAAAACGCCGCGGACAGATTCATCGTTTTCAACCCACTCCTGTACGTCAATGGCATGGTATTCTGTTTTGTTCTGACGGATAATGAGCCGCAGAATACCGGCGTTGATAATCATTCTTTTACAAAGGGAACAGGCACAGGCATTCTCAACATAGGCGCCGGTTTTGGCGTCCTTACCGACGAGGAACATAGTAGAGCCGATCATATCCTCACGGGCAGCATTAATAATAGCGTTTTGTTCTGCGTGAACCGAGCGGCAAAGCTCATAGCGTTCACCACGGGGCACCCGGAGCGTTTCACGCACACAAACACCCATATCAATACAGTTCTGTCTGCCTCTGGGAGCACCGACATAGCCGGTGGAGATAATTGCGTCGTTTTTGACGATAATAGCGCCGTAATTTCTTCTGAGGCAAGTGCCGCGCTCAAGAACCGTTTCGGCGATATCAAGATAATAGTTGATTTTGTCGGTACGCATAAAAATCACTTCCGGATTAAAGATTTTTTATTATCTTTTATTATAAACGATTTTTTTTGACAATGCAACAACAAAGTAATAGCAGAGCAAATATTGTGCTAAGCTGTTTGAAGGCATAAAAGCCACTGAACAACGGTAACAAAGGGCAGTCCTTAAGCGTCAGCTACTGTCGTGTCTTGCGGTTCAGAAAACGGGTGCGATACTTAGAATAGACGATGGTCTGATCCTTGTAAAGACCGTAGTAACCGGACATGAAGTAACTGACGGCAATAGCGATCATGTAGTAATAAATACCGCCTGCGCCAAAGAGTTCAAAACTGATGAGCAGCGAGGTGATGGGACAATTGGTAACGCCGCAGAACATGGCAATCAGCCCGATGGCAGCGCAGACAGAGGGAGAAAAGCCGATGACAGAGCCAAAGGTACAGCCAAAGGTAGCGCCGATGAAAAATGCAGGCACAATTTCACCGCCCCGGTAACCGGCTTCAATGGTAATAGCGGTAAAGAGCATTTTGAGCAGGAAGGCATAGGGGACAGCTTCACCGTTGTTGACGGCTTTGGCAACCACCTCAATACCGGCGCCGTTATAGTCACGGGTATTGAGCAGCAGTGACAGCAGCACGATCACCGAACCTGCCAGAAAAATACGGATATAAGGGTTTTTTAGATATTTGCGGAAAAGATCGCCTGTTTTATGCAGAAAAACAATGAAAAGAATACTCAGCAGAGCGCAGAGAATAGAGAGGCAGATAACCTCAAACGAATTGAGAAAATCCAGCGGAGGAAAGGAAATGGGTTTGAAGGCATTTTCCTTCAGACCGAAGCTTGCCGAGAAGAAAGAAGCGATTAAAGAGGAAAAGACGCAGGGAACAAGAGCGGCATAGTACATAACGCCTACGCTGCCTACCTCAAGCGAAAAGACAACAGCGGCCATCGGCGTGCCGAAAACAGCAGAGAAAGCGGCACTCATACCGCACAGAACGACGACCCGTTTGTCTGCGTCATCAAAGCGGAACCAGCGTCCAAGCTGATTTCCCAGACTGCCGCCAAGCTGCAGAGCTGCCCCCTCACGTCCGGCAGAGCCGCCGAAAAGATGTGTCAGGATAGTAGTGACAAAAATCAGCGGAGCCATTTTGAAGGGCATTTCGGTTTTGGCGTGAATGGTAGCCAGCACAAGATTAGTGCCTTTATCGTTTTTATACTTGAAAATACTGTATAAAAAGACGGTTACAATACCTGCCAGCGGCAGAAAATAGAGGATAAAATCATATTGTTGACGGAAATCCGCAGCGCAGCTCAGACAAAAGGAGAACAAGGTACTGATACTGCCCACAAACAAGCCTGTTATCACAGCTACGGCAGACCATTTGAGAAAGCGCAGCAGGTGATGGAGCGCTTTACGTCCGTAAGTTTTTAAAAACCGTCCGATCATGCTGTTGTTTCGCCCCGATTCGTTTCATTTCTCATCTGCTCAAACGCTGCTTCGTCAATAATGGTGACGCCGAGTGTCTGAGCTTTTGTCAGCTTGCTGCCTGCGTCCTCACCGGCGAGAACATAGTCTGTTTTCCTGGAAACGGAAGAAGACACTTTACCGCCGAGTGCTTCGATGATGGCAGCGGCTTCCGTTCGTTTATAGTTTGGCAGCGTACCGGTAATGACAAAGGTCTTACCGGAGAAGGGACTGTTTAGCGGAGTTTCTGCTTTTTCGGTCAGATTAGTGGTATTAATACCCAGTACCTTGATTTCATCAATCAGTTTTTTGCTTTCGTCCAGCGCAAAATAAGCGGCGGCGGTCTGCGCCATAATGTCGCCGAAGCCTTCGACAGAAGCAAGTTCTTCAACAGAAGCGGCTGCAATAGCGTCGAGGGTACGGAAGCGGTCGGCAAGAAGTCTTGCCGCACGCTGACCGATATGACGGATTCCGAGAGCATAGACAATGCGGTACAGGTCGTTGCCCTTTGATTTTTCAATAGCCCTGATGAGGTTATCGGCAGATTTGTCCTTTTTGTTATCCAGGGTGAGAATATCCTCACGGGTCAGCCGATAGAGATCAAGAGGAGAGGCGATCAGACCTTTTTCAACGAGGCTTTGCAGCACCTTTTCGCCAAGTCCGTCGATATCCATAGCGTCACGGGAAACGAAATGGATCATATGCCGCATCAGTTGAGCGGGACAATCAGTATTGCTGCATCGCAAAGCAGCCTCGCCGTTTTCGTAAGCGACAGGAGAGCCGCAGGAAGGGCATACTTTCGGCATTTCAAAGGGAACGGAGTTTTCTTTATGTGCTACAACGGAAACAACCTCAGGGATAATTTCACCTGCTTTACGCAAGATCACCCTGTCGCCGATACGGATCCCTTTTTCACGGATAAAGTCTTCATTGTGCAGGGTTGCACGGCTGACAGTGGTACCGGCAAGGGTGATCGGCGCAAAAATAGCAGTAGGTGTGAGAACACCGGTTCTGCCCACGTTAATTTCAACGTCAAGCAGTTCGGTTTCCTTTTCTTCGGGGGGATATTTGTAAGCCTCAGCCCAGCGGGGAAATTTAGCGGTACTGCCAAGCTGCAGACGGGAAGCAAAATCATCGACTTTGATGACGGCACCGTCAATCTGAAACGGCAGCCGACCACGCTGCTGCCCGATGTATTCGATTTTGTCAAGCGCCTCATCAATGGTTTCACAGCGGTAAAAGAAGGGCAGCACCGTAAAGCCCAGTTCTTTCAGATAGTTCAGCGACTGTTCATGCGCTGTCAGTGAAACGCCTTCGTTCTGCTGCACGTTGAATACAAAAATATCAAGAGACCGTTCTTTGGTAACAACGGCATTTTTTTGCCGCAAAGAGCCTGCGGCAGCATTGCGGGGATTCTTAAAAGGTTTCTCTTCCCGTTCTTCCTGCAGAGCGGCGAGTTTTTCAAAGCTTTCTACAGACATATAGACCTCGCCTCTGACCTCCAGATAGGGAACGGGCTGACTGAGCTTTTTCGGCAGAGAGCGAATGGTTTTCAGATTATCGGTAATATCCTCGCCGATTCTTCCGTCGCCTCTGGTAGAGCCACGGACAAACACGCCGTTTCTGTATTCTGCAGAAACGGACAGACCGTCAATTTTCGGTTCGACAATATAGACAGGGGCAGGAACACTTTCACGGACTCTGCGGTCAAAGTCCCGGATCTCTTCATGAGAAAAAGAGTCGTGCAGGCTTTCCATCGGCACGATATGTTCCACGGGGGAAAATTTTTCGGCAGCCTCACCGCCCACCCGGTTTGTCGGCGAATCGGGCGTTTTCAGTTCTGGATATTCCTGTTCGATGTTTTCCAGTTCCCGCAGCAGCATATCATATTCATAGTCGCTGATTTCGGGAGCGTCCTCATTGTAGTAGCGGTTGTTATGATAATTGATCTGATACCGCAGTTCTTCGGCGCGTGCCTTTACCTCGTTGATATCCGGCATAGGTAAAACCTCCTTGTAAAAGTAAAAAGCAGATGAATAAGAAAATAAAGATGATTAACCGCCCACCGTATTGGCAAAGCCAACGATCAGAGGCATGGTAATAACGGAGAGCAGGGTCGAAAGCGTGACAAGGTTCACCGAGAGTTTGGCGTCATTATCAAATTTAGCGGCGAACATGGTAGTGGCGGCTGCAACGGGAGCGGAAGCGGCGATAACGCATGTGATGAGAACAGTGCCTCGGATACCGCAGGCCATCATGCCGCCAAAGGCAAGCAGGGGAATGATAATCAGCCTGAACAGCACGCAGACAAAGCCTTTGCCGTCCTTGAAGGCGTCAGTAATTTTGCTCTGAGAAAGATAGTAGCCTACAATCATCATCGGCAGCGGAGTGTTCAGACTCGCCAGAAAAGAAACGGGTTTTTCGATGATCTCAGGAACCGGCAGAGACGTGAGAAAAATAATGAAGCCGATAATCATGCCGATAATACAGGGATTCAGCAGGATTTTTTTAGCAGACAGAGATTTTTTGTCGCCGCTGGAGAGCCAGACACCGAAGGTCCACATCACGATATTAAACACAACGATGTAAACAGCGCCGAAGAAAACCCCGTCCGAACCGAGAATAGCCTGCTGCATCGGCAGGGACATATAACCGCAGTTGGAAAAGATGACGGCAAAGCGATAAACCCTGCCTTTTTCAGGCTGCTTGTGATGAAAGACGAGCATAGCAACCACAATGGAGATAATATGAATAGCGAGAGCGGCAGCGCCTGTAATCAGGAGCTTGCCGAGCATTTCCGTTTCAAAGGGACGGATAAAGTTTTCGATGATAACGCAGGGACAAACGATATACAGGACGATATCCGTAATGGATTTAGCGGTCTTGTCGTTCAGCATTTTGGTTTTGCCGCAGATAAAGCCTACGGTAATCAGAATAAAGAGCTCCAGCACCTGTGTGCCGACGGTAATAAAGTTGTCAAGCATAACAAATTGCACTTCCTTTCAGATGATCATCAAGACACGGTGTTACAGTCTGTTTTTGAAATCCTCATAGCCGAATTTTCTGAGCAGTACAGTGCTTCCGTCGGGTTTCTGAAGATAGATGGAAGGCAGCGGCATACCGTTAAAGGTGTTGTTTTTGACCATAGTATACATTGCCATATCGGTAAAGATCAGTTTATCGCCGGGCAAAAGTGGAGAGTCAAAGGAGTAATCGCCGATGACGTCGCCGGCAAGACAGGTAGGACCGCCCAGACGGTAGGTATAGGGCAGAACCTGTGGTTGTTCGGCGCCGAGAATCAAGGGACGGTAAGGCATTTCCAGAACGTCCGGCATATGGCAGGCGGCGGAAGTATCGACGATAGCGATATCAATATCATTTTTGATGGTATCAAGCACAGAGCAGACAAGATAACCGGCATTGATAGCAACGGCCTCACCGGGTTCAATATAGATGTCGAGGGAATACTTGTTTTTCATCAGGTTGATACAGTCCATCAGCTTCTGAATATCATAGCCGGGCTTTGTGATATGGTGACCGCCGCCGAAGTTCAGCCATTTCATCTGATACAGGTATTTTCCGAATTTTTCTTCCACCACCTTCAGTGTTCTTTCCAGTGTATCGGCGCCCTGCTCGCACATTGTATGGAAATGCAGTCCGCTGATGCCCTCAAGGGCGGTTTCATCAAACTGTTCGGGAGTAATGCCAAGACGTGAGCCTGAGAAGCAGGGGTTATAGATATCGGTTTCGATCTCGGAATATTGAGGATTGATGCGCAAGCCGAAGGAAACCTCAGGGTGAAGGAGCGCTTTGGATTGGAAGTGTTTCCACTGAGAGAAGGAATTAAAGACGATATGGTCGCACATAGAGAGCAGCTCATCAAAATCCTCGTCCTTATAGGCAGGCGAAAAGACGTGAACCTGTTTTCCCTTCATTTCTTCAAAAGCGAGTCTGGCTTCAAACAAACCGCTTGCGGTAGTACCGCTGATATATCCGGCAATCATCGGATAGAGATGATAAGCGGAAAAAGCTTTTTGAGCCAGCAGTATATGGCAGCCGGTCTGATGTTCCACCTGCTGAAGTATTCTGAGGTTATCGCTCAGTGCCTGTTGGTCAATCACATAGCAGGGCGTCGGTAAGGAAAGCAGGTTTTTTTCTTTTTCACTCAGCATAGTAAAAACTCCTTCGTTGTTGAATCATACCCCCTTATTGTATCATAACCCCCACAGAATTGCAACGGAGTGAAGAGACGGACAGAAAAATCAATTTCACCGGTGCAACATAAAAAGTCCCGTTCTTTAATCGGAAAGAACGGGAGCGTCGATGATCATTTGTATCTTCTGTGCTTGTATTTTTTGATGGCAATTCCGTAAGCCTTTACATATTGCTGTGCCATATTGGTATCGTCAACGGTGACCAGAGAATCACGAACGATCTGACGAATGCGGCGGCGCTTAGGCTCGTCCAGTGACGCCAGTGTTTTCAGATAGCGTGCAAACTCGGACTTTTTATCATATACAAAGCCGTTTACACCGTGCTGAACGGTTTTATGAACGATTTTTTCTTTATCTTCCTTGACAAGAACCGGCAGACCGCAGGCCATTGCTTCAATAAAAGACATGGACATCAGACCGTCGTCGGCGGAACAGACGTAAATATCGCAGGAAGAGTAAATATCCGGCATAATACTGTTGGCAACAGCGCCGGCGAAGATGACCATATCCTGAATCTTAAGGGTGCGGCAGAGCTTACGCAGATATTCTGTTTCGGTACCGTCCCCGACGATCAGAAGCTGAATATTGTCGGATTTTTTAATATGCTTGGCAAAGGCAGTCAGAACGAATTCAAGGTTTTTTTCCACTGTCAGCTTACCGGCAAAGACAGCAACGGTAGAATTGGGAGAAAGCCCCAGTTTCAGCCGCATTTTGCGGACAGAGGCTTTAGTGCTGCTGCGGTAATCGAATTTTTCGGTATCGGTATTGGAACGGATCAGCATAACCTTGCGTTTTCTGTCAGCCTTCTGAACAAAGAGGGCGGCACGGCTGCAGGAAGAAGTAACGACGTCTGCGCTGTCGAGCATATCACGGAAATGCTGTTTTTCAAAGAAGGTTTTGATATTCCATACCATCTGAGAAGAATCCGCAGCAAAGCGGTCCATAAAATAGTCGTGAATTGTAAAGACAACGGGACGGCTGCACTTATCGGCAACAGTCAGCCCCAGATAACCGATTTTGGTATCGGTATGAATATGTACGATATCGGGCTTGAACTGTGAGATAAAAGCGACCAGTTTAGGGTCTTTGTAATTCTTGCATTCAAATCCGTATTTATTATTCGCAGTCTTTGCAGGGCAGCGGATAATGCCGTCTTTATAAAGAGCGTCCTTGACGTGAGTAGAGGAGGTAACGATGAGAACCTGATGAGAAAGAGCCTCAAGACCCTTTTTCAGCACTTCAACATAGCTTGAAACACCGCTGACATAGGGAGCGAGAACCTCAGTAAAGATAAGAACACGCATATTATCACCAATTTTAAATAGATATCATACCGTATTATACCATGTTCGAAAAACAAACAAAAGTGTTTTTTAAAATCTTGTTAAAAATATAATAAAAGTCTTTCAAAAAACAAAAAAATAGTATATAATAACAGATAGTATTGATTACAGAGTGTAAAGTGATCCAATGGAGGTGCAAATTACTGTGGAAACGAAGTTTTCAGTATCCCTTGACAAAATCATCAAGGAGATTGATCTGGAAGTGGCGTATATGCCCGAAGAGCCGGAATCTATCAAGATAGTGTCCCGTGATATCACCAGACCCGGACTGGAACTGACGGGTTTTCTGGACTTTTTTGACAACAGCCGTATGATGATCTTCGGCAACACCGAGAACAGTTATCTGAACCGTTTCAGTACAGAGCAGCGTTCTCACGTACTGGACAGACTGTTTTCATTACAGCCGCCTGCCATAATCGTCACCAGAAACATCATCCCCTACGGGGAACTGATGTCTGCGGCAGAGAAATATAAAATACCGGTACTTCGCAGTCCGGAAACGACGTCGGTGCTGTCTGCTTCGCTGATCTCCTTGCTGAACACAGAGCTGGCGCCGAGAGTGACCCGTCACGGAGTGTTGGTTGAGGTATATGGTGAAGGCTTGCTGATCGTAGGAGACAGCGGCGTCGGAAAAAGTGAGACAGCCATAGAACTGGTCAAAAGAGGACACCGGCTGGTAGCGGACGATGCAGTAGAGATCCGCAAAATATCCAACAAGCAGCTTGTGGGACAGTCGCCGGCAAATATCCGTCATTTTATCGAACTAAGGGGCATAGGCATTATCAATGCCAGACGGTTGTTTGGTATGGGTTCTGTCAAGCTGAGCGAAAAGATAGATATGGTGATCAATCTGGAGCTGTGGGACAGCAAAAAGGTCTATGACAGAATGGGTATGAACAACGAGATGACAGAGATACTGGGCAATCAGGTGCCGATTCTTACCATACCTGTCAAGCCCGGCAGAAACCTTGCCGTCATCATTGAAGTGGCAGCCATGAACAACCGTCAGCGGAAGATGGGATACAATGCCGCAAGAGAACTGTTCCAACTTCTGGGGCTGGAGCTTCCGGAGGAAGAGGAGAGCGGCGTCAAGACCATACAGTTCTAAGCTGATTGACAGGTACTATCGGAATGCTGAACACAGGTGCAGGCTGCGGGAAATAAGGCACAGACTTTTTTTAGAATACAGTAGGCTTTTATAACAGACCTATATAACAGCGGTTATGATAAAGGCGAAAGAGGTTATTTATGATAGAGAGCAGTTTTATTGAACAGATCCGGCAGGAGAACACAGCAGTAGTGCTGAACGAACCGATGAAGAACCACACAACCTTTCGAATCGGCGGCAGTGCAGACTGCTTGTGCGAGGTAAGGGATGTCCGTTCACTGCGGGCAGTCATTCTGCTGTGCAGAGAGTATCAGGTACCGTATTTTATACTGGGAATGGGCTCCAACCTGTTGGTATCGGACAAAGGAATAGAAGGCGTCGTCATCAGTCTGGGAGGAGATTTCGGTGAAGTATCGCTGACAGAGCCGGGGATGATCCGGGCAGGAGCGGGCTGCACACTGGCAAAGCTGTGTTTGTTTGCCAAGAATATGTCTCTGAGCGGACTGGAATTTGCGTGGGGAATTCCGGGTTCGGTAGGCGGAGCGGTATATATGAATGCGGGCGCTTATAACGGAGAAATGAAAGATACGGTAGTATCGGTGGATTATATGGACAAAGAGGGTAACACACACCGTCTGCGTCAGGAGGAACTGGATTTTTCATACAGGCACAGTTTTTTTACAGATACGGAGTATATTATATTGGGTGCGTCGTTCCGTATGGAGGAAAGAAGCCAGGACAAGATCAATGAAAGAATGCAGGAGCTGATGGGCAGACGCAAAGAGAAGCAGCCGATCAACCACCCCAGCGCCGGAAGCGTATTCAAGCGTCCGGAGGGCAACTTTGCGGCAGCACTGATTGAAGAATGCGGACTGAAGGGCTGCGGTGTGGGAGGTGCGTTTGTCAGTCCGAAGCACGCCGGGTTCATTGTGAATGATAACGGAGCCACTGCAAAAGACGTGCTGGAACTGATAGCGCACATACAAAAGGTGGTCAAGGAAAAGAAGAACGTTGATCTGACTTGCGAAGTCAAGTTTATCGGAAGGGAATAAAAGCAAACGGTTTGCAGGTGAAAAGAATGGAGTTTATCATCATCACAGGACTGTCGGGTGCAGGGAAATCGGTAGCGATGCGCTGTCTGGAGGATAACGGCTATTATTGTGTAGACAATATTCCGCCGGCGTTGCTGACGACCTTTTACGATCTGTGCGAAAAGTCTTCCGACGAGCACATGAAAAACATGGCGATCGTAACGGACGTGCGGGCAGGAGAGACTTTTTCCGATCTGTTTATTGCATTGGATCAGTTGAAGTCCTCGGAAAAGAAGTATAAAATACTGTTTCTGGACGCACACGATGATGTACTGCTGCACCGTTATAAACAGACACGCAGAAAGCACCCCTTGCTGGACATCAGCAAGGGCTCTATGGAAGATGCGCTGCAACTGGAAAGGCGGCTGCTGAACCACGTCAAAGCAAGGGCGGACTATGTCATAGACACTTCGCAGCTTGCACAGACACAGTTGAAGGAGCGCATATCGTCGCTGTTTTTAGGCAATGCGTCATTGGGCATGACGGTGACCTGCCTTTCCTTCGGCTTTAAGTACGGCATTCCTTCGGAAGCGGATCTGGTCTTTGATGTACGGTGTCTGCCGAATCCGTTTTATATACCGGAGCTGAAGAAGCATACGGGGCTGGAGGATTGTGTATATCAATACGTCATGGAGTTTGAGCAGTCTAAGGGTCTGGCGGAGAGAATGCTGTCGCTGGTGGATTATTCGCTGCCGCTGTATCTGCAGGAGGGCAAAAGCCAGTTGGTAATTGCTACAGGGTGTACAGGCGGCAAGCACCGTTCCGTCACGCTGACAAGAATCCTTTACCGTCACATACTGGAATCCGGTCACAGGGTATTGGTACACCACAGAGATATCGGAAAAGAATAACGGTGATGAACTATGTCTTTTTCAAAAGAAACCAAAGAGGAATTATGCTCCGTACAGAACATGACGGAAGAGCAGCGCCATGCGCTGGAATACGGAATGCTGTTGTTTTCAAAAAGTTTCAGTGCATCAGCTATCTCTCTGACAACAGAGTCACGGCCTGCGGCGATGATGTTTTCGGATTTGTTATCCTCACGCTCCGGCGCTATCGTGGAGATGAGCGTGAAGCTCACCAGAAGGCATGGAGAAAACAGTGTTTTTATCCTGACTGTTCCCGACAAAAACGACTGCGAACGGATTTTTGATGCTTTCGGACACAGAAGCAGCAGTCCGCACCTGCGGATCAACCGGGGGAACATAGACGCAGAAGACTGCACGGCATTTTTTTTGAGGGGTGTTTTTTTGGTATGCGGCAGCGTCACCGATCCGGAAAAGGACTATCATCTGGAGTTTGCAGTACCCCACAAAAATCTGGCAGCAGATCTGGAGCGGCTCTTGTCCGAGATAGAAGAGATCAGACCGGAAGCGCATACCGTAAAGCGTCAGGGAAGCTATGTCGTCTACCTGAAGGGCAGCAGCGTCATCGAAGATATGCTTACTTTTATAGGGGCGCCGATGGCTGCGCTGAATATCATGCAGAGCAGCATGGTCAAGTCGGTTCGCAACAGGGTAAACCGGCAGATCAATTCGGAAACAGCCAATCTGAAAAAAACGGCGCAGGCGTCTGCACTACAGTTGAAGGCGATTGAACTGATCGAAAAAAAACAGGGACTCGGCAGTTTACCGGACGATCTGAAAGAAATTGCCGAACTGCGGCGTGAGCACCCGGAATACAATCTGCGGGAACTGGGACAGGCTCTGAGTTGTCCGATCAGCCGGTCCGGCGCCAATCACAGATTGCAGCGGATCATGACTATTGCAGAGGAGCTTCAGGATTAATGAGTTATATCACGGAATACTTTTGTCGGTTTTCGTCAGAGGGAGCCGCTGCTCTGGCGGCGGTGTTGCCGGTTTATCTGCTGTTCAGGGCAATCTGCCTTGACAAAAGAAGGCAGCAATGTTTATATCAAAAAATCAACGCCTGCGCAGAAACGGCAGGCGTTTTATTATTCAGCTATCTTATCATGTTGTTTGTACAGACATTTTCGGACAACGGCGGTGTCAACGAGATTCGCCTTGTCCCCTTTCAGATCATATCCGGGCAGATTGCCCACAGAAATGACGGAACACTGTTTTACCGGGAATTCATTTATAATATTCTCGGCAACACGGCGGTGTTTGTACCCGTCGGTTTCTTAACGGCGTATCTGTGCGGCGGCAGATTCGGAAAAACAGTTCTGAGCGGCTTGTGGCTGTCCCTGTTGATAGAAACGGTACAGCTTCCTTTGAATCGGACCAGCGATGTGGACGATCTGATACTGAATACCGCAGGTGCGGTCATCGGCTGGGTGGTGTACCGGCTGCTGCGGTTAGTTTTCAAAAAAGCGGCAGCGAACCGCAAAGAGAAAAAACAGCAGGAATGACCGACTCAGCGTTATCCGACGGTATAGTCTTCGGGAACAGAAAAGAAAATCGGATCAGCGTCCGGGCGGAGGGAGAGAAACTCAAGCTCTGCTTTGGCGCTGTCTTTTTGCAGAAGGATATATTTTGGCGTATTGCCGTCATAATATAGTTTTACGGAAGTTCTTCCCAAAACGTATTCTTCAAAATCCAGAGGCTGCTCACGATATAATTCCGTACCGTTCTGGACAAACGAGAGGGGTGCCTGACCAAAATCGGGTAAGACTGACTGAAGCAGCTGCCTGACGATGGGATTATCGGCAACACTGAGCACACCGGCGGCTGTTTTCTCGCCGTCAGAGAGCCTGCGTGCTGTTTTGTCGGAGGGCGACAGCACATAGGCGCCGCTGCTGTTGACAAGATAGACGTTCCGGTTGCCGGCAGCGTCGAAAGAAAAATACCGGTTGATACCGTCAGCAGAGGCGGTAATCGTAAGAGAAGTGCTGATGGTTTCTTCAAGCCTGATATCTGCTTTGATACTGACAGAAAAAGCGTCGGCACAAAGAACATCCGCAATATTCTGCTTGGTTTTATCGGAAAGTCTGCTGACATCAAGGAAACGGCTGATGAGAGTACCGCTGTAATCTTTCTGAGAGTCGAAAGTGGCTTCCTCGTCAGAAACAGAAGACGCAGACGAAGGGAGGGAAGCATGTGAGGGCTGAACAGAGGCAGGAGAATCTGCCGATTCCGACAGAGCGGCAGAGGACATGACAGAGAGTTCCTCAGAGCCTGCCGGCTCATTTACGCCAGAGCAGGCGGCAAGTGACAGAAAGAGTGTGCAGACTAAGATGGCAGAGATGTATTGTTTCATAATAAAACTCCTTCTTTCTTCAAAAATTAAACGATGAAGCTGCTAAAAGCATTATAGCACAGTGAAGAAGTGAATACAACCGAGAAAAGACGGATTATGTCATCAAGGCTTCAAAGAATGGGGAGAGTGAATGCAGAGAACGAATCATTCAGTCTGCTGAAAAGGTCATAAAAACAGAACCCTCGCAACAATCGGTGAAAGCCTGAAAGCCGGATTGCCGTACAGCGTGATAACTCTTCCGGATACCAAAGGCGTAAATGCCTGATCATCCGGAAAAAGCGGGAAAAAGAAGGCAAAAGTTTGAAATAATCGTTGACAGAAAGAAAAAAACGGCTATAATAGAAATGTAACATAAATGATAAGGTTTGCTGTGAAGAGAAGAAGAGTATCGCCCCGTTTCAGAGAGAAGGCCGGATGGTGGAATGCCTTTACGGAAGGAATACTCAGAGCCGCCTCGGAGCAACTGCGGGAGACCGCAGCGCATGGCTGCGTTATAGCCGAATGAGCGGTACGTCGCTGATGAAAGTCAGTCAACGTGCAATTTGGGTGGTAACACGGATCCTTTCGTCCCAAACGAAGGGATCCTTTCTTTTTTACGGCAAACGGGAAGGAAAAGGTGAATGATATGAAATGGACAGGATTAAACGAATTAAGAGAGAAGTATCTGTCATTTTTTGAGTCAAAGGGACATTTGCGTCTGCCGAGTTTTCCGCTGATTCCGAATAATGACAACAGCCTGCTGCTCATCAACTCAGGCATGGCGCCGATGAAGAAGTTTTTTACAGGAGAGGTAACGCCGCCGAGAAAAAGAGTTACGACCTGTCAGAAATGTATCCGTACGCCGGATATTGAGCGGGTAGGAATAACAGCCCGTCACGGCACGTTTTTTGAAATGCTGGGCAACTTTTCATTCGGCGACTATTTCAAGCATGAAGCAACGGCATGGTCATGGGAATTTTTTACAAAGGTGCTGGAGATGCCTGCGGAAAAGATTTACATTTCCGTTTACGAAGACGATCAGGAAACCTATGATATTTGGACAAAGGAGGTAGGGGTAGATCCTTCTCATCTGGTGCGACTGGGAAAAGAAGACAACTTCTGGGAGCACGGTGAAGGTCCTTGCGGACCCTGCACAGAGCTGTACTTTGACAGAGGGGAGAAGTACGGCTGCGGCAAACCCACCTGCGGAGTTGGCTGTGACTGCGACAGATACGTTGAAGTGTGGAATAACGTATTCTCCCAGTTTGTCAGCGACGGCAAGGGACATTATGAGCCGATGGATCACCCGAATATAGACACCGGAATGGGACTGGAGCGTCTTGCCTGTGTGATGCAGGGGGTAGACAATCTGTTTCTGGTAGACACGGTACAGAATATCATGAAGAAAATTTCCTCACTGGTAGGGGTGTCCTACGGCGAGAGCGAAAAGACGGATATTTCCCTTCGTGTCATCACCGATCACATCAGAAGCACAACCTTTATGATCGGAGACGGCGTAATGCCTTCCAACGAAAGCAGAGGTTATGTACTGAGAAGACTGCTGAGAAGAGCAGCCCGTCACGGCAGACTGTTAGGAGTGACAGAGCCGTTCCTTTATAAGGTAGTAGACACCGTCATTCAGGAGAACCTGTCATATCCGGAGCTGTCGGAAAAGCGTGACCTGATTGTCAAAGTAATCAGGAATGAAGAAGAGAGCTTCGGCAGAACGCTGAATCAGGGCTTTGCGCTGCTGGACGATATCATGGAAAAAGCAGAAGTCAATCGTATTTCGGGAGAAGACGCCTTCAAGCTGAACGACACCTTTGGATTTCCCATCGACCTGATCAGAGAGGCAGCAGAGGACAAGGGCTTTACGGTAGATATTGAGCGATATCAAGAGCTGCTCAAGGAGCAGAAGGTTCGTGCGAAGAATGCCAGAAAGAATGCCGGTGCCGACGCATGGCTGAGTGACAGTGTGGATTTCGGCGGCATGGAAAAGACAGAGTTTACGGGATACAGTGAGCTTTGTACCGAGTCATCAATAGCAGCGATTGTCAACGAAGGCGAGCTGACGGAGTTTGGCGGCACAGGAGACGACGTACTGGTTGTGCTGAACAAAACACCGTTTTATGCCGAAAGCGGCGGACAGGTCGGTGACAAGGGCGTTATCACAGCGGACGGCGTGGAGATAAAGGTGTTGGACACGGTCAAGGACAATAATGGAATCTATATGCACCGCTGCCATATTGAAAAAGGAACGATTGAGGTAGGTCAGAGCGTGACAGCGCAGGTAGACAAAGAACTGCGCTACGCCACCATGCGAAACCATACGGCGGCACATCTGCTGCAGGCAGCGCTGAGAAAGGTGCTTGGCACTCATGTTGAGCAGGCAGGACAGTTGGTAGACAGCGATAAGCTGCGGTTTGACTTTACGCATTTTTCAGCAGTTACGCCGGAAGAGCTGCAGCAGATTGAAACCATCGTCAACGAGCAGATATTGGAAAGCACAGAGGTTATCACCAGAGAGATGCCGATTGAAGAAGCGAAGAAGCTGGGCGCTATGGCACTGTTCGGAGAAAAATACGGTGATATCGTCAGAGTTGTGATGATCGGAGAGTTCTCCAGAGAATTCTGCGGCGGTACGCATATAGAAAACACGGCAAAACTGGGACTGTTCAAAATCAAGAGTGAGGGTTCGGTAGCGTCCGGTGTCAGAAGAATCGAAGCCGTAACAGGCAAAGGTGTTCTGAAGCTGCTGGACGAGCAGAACAGCGTGATGCATGACTGCATGAAGGTGCTGAAAATCACCAACAGCAGCAATCTTGTTTCTGCGTGCGAAAACGTTTCGGCAGAGCTGAAGCAGAAGGATAAAGAGATTGAGCAGTTGACAGAGAGGCTGTCGGCAATGTCTTTGGATAACCTTTTTGCAGTAGCGCAGGAAGAAGAAGGCGTCCGTATTATCAAGGGTAAGTTCAATGCGACAAATGCTGCCATGCTGAAAACGATGTGTGACAGAATTCTCAGCGTTGCGCCAAAGTGCGTAGCCGTTCTGTTCGGAGTTGACGGCAGCAAAGGAAGTCTTGCAGTGGTATGCGGCAAAGAAGCGCAGGACAAGGGACTGCACGCCGGCAAGCTGATCAGGGATATTGCTGCGCTGACAGACGGCAAGGGCGGCGGCAAGCCTGAAAGAGCAATGGCAGGCGTCGGAGATATCAACAAAATTGACGCAGCTCTTGAAAAAGCCCCCGAGCTGATCAAGGCGCATCTGGCATAATAGGCGTTTACAAAAACGACAAAAACGCCTGTAAAAGTCAATACGAAATGTCGGCATCTGTCAATTTCCATGGGGAAAACTTGACAGATGCCGTTTTATATGCTATAGTCAAGCCGAAAAGAAGCATCACCGTGATTCTGCAAGCCGCAGGCTTTAAAACGGGTAATACGACAGCGTCTGGAGCGGATCTGCAACAGCAGAGCGCCTGAATATGCACCGCAGCCATCGGCAGCGGTGATGATACGGGACACGGTGGAAAATACGATTGAAAACCAAGCAAAAGGGAAAAAAGGGAGGTTCTGGCAGATGAAAAGAAGATTGATCAAGGCTGTGGCAGTCATATTGCTGTCATTGACAATGGCAACGGGAGTGTCCGTCAGTGCCGGAGCGAAGACGATCGTTGAAATCATTATGGAAGAGATCAAGGAGAACAGCAGAGAAATAGAGAATGTATCCACCCTGAGCAGCGATAAAATCATGCTGGGAGAACCTGTCAGCATGAACGGAGCGGTGAAGGGCATAGAGGCTGAAAAATGCACATTCGGATTTTATGTGAGAGTCAAGGGTATGGTCTGGATGACTCTGCAAAGCTACAGCAGCAAAAGCGTGTGCGAATGGACGCCGTCAGTACAGGGAGATTATGAAATCTGTATCAAGGTGAAGTACAAAACAAGGATTTTTAAGCAATACTATGACCTGAGAGTGACGGAAGAACTGCACAATCGCTCATATATGAGCACCTCGTTTGTGCAGCAGGGCGGCATGGTTGAGCTGGCAGGCAATGCAGAG
Source organism: Acutalibacteraceae bacterium (assembly GCA_045221175.1). Taxonomy (GTDB): domain Bacteria; phylum Bacillota; class Clostridia; order Oscillospirales; family Acutalibacteraceae; genus UBA1213. The sequence continues at coordinate 17,167 of JBGUWM010000087.1, forward strand.
GGCGGCTTCGGCAAGCTGCTGTACGGTTTTTTCTATAAAGGGGCAGACAGTGAAAAATGGACAGCCCTGTCGGATTACAGCGAAGCGTGCAATATCCGCTGGAAGCCGGCAGCAGTGGGGGATTATGATATCTGCATCAAGGTGAAGGATCAGGACGAACAGTTGGAGAAGAAGTATTTCCGTCTGACGGTATCTCCGGTATTGCTGAAAACGCCCTGCGGCTTTTCCGTTACGGTCAAATCGCCGATTTCCTCACCGTATTTCTGGCAGTATAGTGTAGAAGACGAGGGAGTTGTACAGGCAGCGGTAACGGAATCGGCACCGCAGCTTGATGAAGTAAGGGCGTATGTGTACAGAGAGTATCAGTTCACAACGCAGTCAGCAGGCAGAACGGTCATACATCTGAACTACGATACGCACAGCGGTAGAAAATATACGCTGCGTTACGATATTACCGTAGACAAAAACCTGAATTATAAGATCAATGATGTGAGCGGCAGCTATTTTGACGGCGAACTGCCGCAGGCAGAGCAGCATACGGGCAGCTTTGGCATCAAAGTGGCAAATGAAGAAGGAGCCGGCCGCTGGAGATGTGAGATAAGCGACAGCCTTGTAGCGGAAGAAGCACAGGGCAGTTATGGCGAAGAGGATGCCGGATCATTCCGTTTTAACGTATACCGTGAAGGCTATGTTACACTGATTCTGTCCTGTTCGGGAGTCAGCCGGGTGCAGGATCGGTATAAGCTGATATATAACCTGTATGTAGACAAGAATCTGAAGGTTACGCTGAGAGATAGCGACGGATACTATCTGGAAGGCGAAGCCCTTCCGGAGCTGACAGAATAAACGATGCGTGTACAGCCTGTGAATCAAACAGAAGTCTGTACACGCATTATCCATTTTGCAGGATTTGTCGGAGAAATATTCATTTTGATGAATCTGTGCCGAATGAAATGCCGATAAGTATTGACAAACGAGTTGATAGTAGTGTAAAATAAAACTGTACTTTTTTAAGAAAAGGGGAAATGAACAATGGCAAAGATTGATTTTAGTAAATACGGTATATCCGACGTGAAGGAGGTTGTTTACAATCCTTCATACGAGCAGCTTTTCAAGGATGAGACAGATCCGTCACTGGAAGGCTATGAAAAGGGTCAGGTTACAGAGCTTGGCGCTGTCAATGTAATGACAGGAATCTATACAGGCCGTTCACCGAAGGATAAGTTCATTGTAATGGACGACAAGTCCAAGGATACGGTCTGGTGGACAACACCTGAATATCCCAACGATAACCATCCCGCATCACAGGAAGCGTGGGAAGTATGCAAAAAGCTGGCGCTGGACGAGCTTTCCGGCAAAAAGCTGTATGTTGTCGATGCTTTCTGCGGCGCCAACAAGGACACCAGAATGGCTGTACGTTTCTTCATGGAGGTAGCATGGCAGGCTCACTTTGTTGAGAATATGTTCATCAAGCCCACAGCCGAGGAAGAAGCAGCGTTTGAGCCGGATTTCGTTGTTTATACAGCGTCCAAGGCAAAGGTAGAGAACTATAAAGAGCTGGGCCTGAATTCAGAAACAGCCGTACTGTTTAACGTATCCAGCCGTGAGCAGGTTATTTTGAACACATGGTACGGCGGCGAGATGAAGAAGGGTATGTTCTCCATGCAGAACTACTTCCTGCCGCTGCAGGGCATGGCTTCCATGCACTGCTCTGCCAATACGGATATGAACGGTGAGCACACCGCTATCTTCTTCGGACTGTCCGGTACAGGCAAAACCACCCTTTCCACCGACCCGAAGCGTCTGCTGATCGGCGACGACGAACACGGCTGGGACGACAACGGCGTTTTCAACCTTGAGGGCGGTTGCTATGCAAAGGTTATCGGTCTGGACAAAGAGAGCGAGCCGGACATCTACAACGCTATCAGAAGAGACGCTCTGCTGGAGAACGTAACGGTTGACGAAAACGGCAAAATCGACTTTGACGACAAGAGCGTAACAGAGAACACTCGTGTTTCCTATCCGATCGAGCACATCGAGAAGATTGTAAAGAATGTAAACGGCATTTCTTCCGGCCCTGCCGCAGAGAATGTCATCTTCCTGTCTGCTGACGCATTCGGCGTACTGCCCCCGGTATCTATTCTGACACCCGAGCAGACACAGTATTATTTCCTTTCCGGCTTCACAGCAAAGCTGGCAGGTACCGAGCGTGGCATCACCGAGCCGACACCTACCTTCTCCGCTTGCTTCGGACAGGCATTTTTGGAGCTTCACCCCACAAAGTATGCCGAAGAGCTGGTTAAGAAGATGGAAAAGAGCGGTGCCAAGGCATATCTGGTCAACACAGGCTGGAACGGCACAGGCAAGAGAATCACGATTAAAGATACCAGAGGAATTATTGATGCTATTCTGAACGGCGACATCAAGAATGCGCCCACCAAGAAGATTCCGTATTTTGATTTTGAAGTACCCACCGAGCTGCCCGGCGTAGATACAGGCATTCTCGACCCGAGAGATACTTATGCTGACGCTTCCGTATGGGAGGAGAAAGCGAAGGATCTGGCAGCAAGATTTGTCAAGAACTTCAAGAAGTACGAAACAAACGATGCCGGCAAGGCACTGGTAGCAGCAGGTCCCAAGGCATAATTGGCGCTTGCTGTCACAGCGTGACAACCGGATTAAATACATCAATCTATACAAATACAGCCGCTTGCTGTTTCGAAAGGAACAGTGAGCGGCTTGTTGATTATATCAGTAGTGAATGTAATCGGACATTTATCGTCAGAAGAAAAAACATTTTTCTGCGACCCTTTTTTAGGAGAGTTTGCGTTATATATAGATGAGAAAGGAAAATAAGGGGGAACACTGATGAACGATGATGAGTTGGAAGCACAGATTCAGAAGAAAAGCGAGGCGGCATTGTCGGAGCTGATCGACAAATATACGCCGCTGTTATCCACCGTCATTAACAATCTTACAAAAGGCTTGATGATGCCGTGGGATATTGAAGAATGTTTGGCAGATTCCTTTTATACACTGTGGAACAATGCGGAAAAAATACAGAAGGGAAGAATGAAGGGATATTTGCTGACGATAGCCAAATCAAAGGCATGGGATATGCTGCGGAAAAGACGAAAAACAAGTGAACTGCAGGAGCTTAATCAGGAGGAAATGACAGAGAGCTTTTCTATGACAGATTACATAGACAACTGTCAGCTTCGGGAAGATATTGTGATCTGCCTTTCGAAGTTTGACACACTGAACAGAGAAATACTGATACGGTATTTTTATTATTATCAGACATCACCTGAAATAGCTGCCGTAACCGGGTTATCTGCAGAAGCAGTCAAATCGAGGATAAGGCGTTCTGTTCCGAAGCTGAGGGCATTATTGAAAGAAAAGGGGTATCAAATATGAAAACAGAGAATATTTTTGATCTTTTGCCGTACGATCCAGAGGAATTGGACGAAAGAACGGTGATATGGGCAGCGGACGCAGACAGTGAACATATCCGGAAGGCTGTTCTGGAAAGAATCGGAAAAGAAAGACAAAAACCGGCAGTAAGAGGCAAAAAAAGCCGGAGATTCATCAGTCTGGCCGCTGCAGTACTTGTGTCTGCCGTATTGTGTATGGCAGTTGGAGCAAGAGATATGTTTTCAAAGGTGTTTGACGGCGATATTCTGATGAAGGGGCAGCGTTTTTCTGTGGGCGACACACCCTACGAGGGTCAGAGTGAAGCGGTGAATATCCGTCTGGAAGGTGTGACAGGGGACGATAATACGGTGTGTGCCGTTTATACGCTTACTAAGAAGGACGGCAGTGATTTCCTGTCCAGTATTGTTAACAGATCGGTGCTTTTTTTTGAGGACGACGATACTGACCGTAGGATAAGTGTTCAGTCCGCAACGGACGGGAAAACCGGCATATCGGATAACTGTTATATCCGATACAGCATTCTTGACAGCAAAACACTAAAAGCTTTTTTGTATGTGAAAGAAAACAAATGCGGTCAAAAAAGTCGGATCAGTGTAACGGAAAAAAGCGTATATGCTTGTCGTCCCGTTCGTGTTCTGTATCGTTTTGAAGACAGTACAAATCCTCTATTATCACAAAGAGATCAGGCAAAAAAGAACGGTGAAAAATACCGCCGGATCGTGCAGGAATACGAAGCACAACAGAAGGAGCATGAGGTCATTCGGTTGTATGACGGCAAGGTAATACTGTTTGAACGGGAGGAAATCCAATTGAATTACAGTCTGAGTCTGCAGCCGGAGTTTACAGAAGAATCCAGAGAACTGGTAACAACGCCTGTGTCTGTAGCTCTTGAGAATAACCTGTGGAAAGTTGAGCGGTTGACTGTCAATCGCTTTGGCATGACGCTCGATATGCACACAGACAAGCAGACGAATAGTGTGCAGTTATTTACCGAAAAAATATATTTTGTTTTGTCGGACGGCATGATGATCAAAGCCGAAGTCAGCGAAGGCGGCACCTATCACACAGAAGATGAAAACGGAAAACAAAAATACGGTTTCAAAGGTTATTATGTTTTTTCTGAGAGAACGAACGGTTATGTACTGACGCCGATTAATCCGCATGATGTGGTTGCGGTTATCATCGGAGATGTCAGGCTGGAGGCAGGTGATCTGATGGCAGATTCGGCAGACTCCTGAAAAATGAAAAGGGGTTGAGCTGCTTGAAATATCTTTCCTTGACATTTAAGAATCTATGGAAGTTTATCAAAGAACACCCATTGCTATTCTGTCTGTTGCTGATTGTGCAGATTGTGTCCTGCGTGGAGGTTTTTATTAGCTGTGGTATGGCTTATAATATGAATTATACAGAAAAAGAGGAACAAAAAGTTTCTCGTTTCGCCTTTTCTTTTAGTAGTCCGTACAATTCATTTACAGCAGGATTAAATGAAAAAGGAATCATCTCTTTCACTTTCTATAAAGGTGAAACAAAGCTGGACTGTTTGGATTATAGTAACTCACTGCCCTTTGGGGAATATAAGGAGGCAATTGACGAGTTAGTAGAAAAAACGAAGCAATATAAGATTTATCTTCTGAATTTGACGCTTAATACGGACAAGCTAATAACTGATGTTGGCGACCCACTCAAAACAATGGAATTTACTTCTATGTATCCGGATTACTATGTACCATATACAGGTCTGAATGAAAGCTATGATCTGAGTGAATATGCCCATAGCACCGAGCCTGTCTTTTTTTCATATATCAGTGGTAAAGGCACTCCGGTTCATTTGGGAGATACGGTAAACTATTATGGAATTGACTATAAGTGTATCGGGGAATATGTCAGGAACTATATACCGTATTATGCAATACCGGAAGAATTTGTCATTTCTAAGCTGGAGATTGAATATGATGATTCTTTGACTCAAACAGATATTGACGATATTCTTCATACAATACAGTCGCTGTTTCCGATTGATCCGGAAAATACTACTGTTCCCGAGGCGGCAGACCCGGACGCATTACAGCTCAGCACCATGCTGTTTGTGGTGTCGGCGCTGGTAATGCTGATCGTACTGCTGGCGATAGCAAAGTTTTACAGCTTTATTCTGTCCGAAAGAAAAACAAACCTGATGGTCATG
>JBGUWM010000088.1:0-9754 GCA_045221175.1 Acutalibacteraceae bacterium
TGTTCACCTCATCCGTCACGGCGCTGCCGTGCCACCTTCCCCTCGAGGGGAAGGCTTTTTGGCTCACCCGCAAGGGATAAGTGACGCCGATTGGATGGCGGAACTTATGCAAAAACGGACTTTTTCGACCTTAAAAGGTCGAATTATCACAAAGATATGAAATATTTTATCCCCATCATTTTCTTGTTATTATCCTGCTGTATATTTTTCCCTATACCGAGTGATGTTTAATTACGCAAATATTATTATTTTTTAAGTCTTAAGTCTTCAGTTTTAAGTTAGCGAGCGCAGCGAGCGCTCTTGGGGTGTTATTATGTCTTTTACACATCTTCATGTACATACGGAATACAGTCTGCTGGACGGGGCCTGCCGTATCGGCGAGCTTGTTGAGCGGGCAAAGGAGCTGGGCCAGACCTCTCTTGCCATAACCGACCACGGGGTCATGTACGGCGTGGTGGATTTTTATAAGGCGGCAAAAAAGGCCGGTATCCGTCCCGTTATCGGGTGCGAGGTCTATGTGTCTCCCCGCCGCCATACCGACCGGGTGCCGGAGCTTGACCGAGAGAACCGGCATCTGATACTCCTGTGCGAAAACAACAGGGGATATCAGAATCTGATAAAGCTGGACTCCCTTGCATGGACGGAGGGCTTTTACGGAAAGCCCAGAGTTGACATGGAAATGCTGGAGAAATATCATGAGGGACTTATCGCCCTGTCCGCCTGCCTTGCGGGGGATATCCCGAGGGCGCTGCTCAGGGGAAACTATCAGGAAGCAAAGGAGATCGCTCTGAAATACCGTTCGATCTTCGGAGAGGACAATTTCTTTATTGAAGTGCAGAACCACGGGATAAGGGAGCAGCTCCAGATACTGCCGTCACTGTACAGGCTTTCTGAGGAGTGCGGCATCCCCCTTGCGGCCACAAACGACTGCCACTATATCAGACGCGAGGACAGCCGTGTGCAGGAAGTGCTCATGTGCATCCAGACCAACCACACCCTTGACGAAGAAAACCCCCTGCGCTTTCCTACGGAGGAATTTTACCTGAAAAGCGAGGAGGAGATGCGGGAGCTTTTTGCGGACCATCCCGAAGCCGTTGAAAACACGGATATGATCGCCCGCCGCTGTGAGGTGTGCTTTGAATTCGGAGTGCTTCGTCTGCCCCATTTTGACGTACCCGAGGGACGTGACCATGTTGAATATTTCCGTGAGGAGTGCTACAAGGGACTTTACCGCCGCTACGGCGAGGACCCCGACCCGGGTCTGATAAAGCGGCTTGAATATGAGATAAACACCATTGCATCCATGGGCTATGTTGACTATTACCTGATAGTGAACGACTATGTTCAGTACGCAAAAAGTCACGGCATCCCTGTGGGCGCAGGACGAGGTTCCGGAGCCGGCAGTCTTGCGGCATATTGTATAGGGATCACGGGCATTGACCCCATACGCTATGATCTTCTTTTTGAGCGGTTCCTGAATCCGGAGCGGGTAAGTATGCCCGACTTTGACGTGGACTTCTGCAAGGACAGGCGTCAGGAGGTCATCGACTATGTGATAAGAAAGTACGGCAGCGACCATGTCGCCCAGATCGCCGCCTTCGGTACAATGGCGGCAAAGGCCTCCGTCAGGGATGTGGGACGTGTTATGGGTCTGCCCTATTCCTTCTGCGACAGGATCGCAAAGCTCATACCTGCCGACCTGGGTATGACAATAGAAAAAGCTCTGAATATTTCGGCCGAGCTGAAAAAGCTGTATGACGAGGACAGCACCGCCCGCCGGCTGATAGACACGGCGTCAAAAATAGAGGGTATGCCCCGCCATACCACCACCCACGCCGCCGGCGTTGTCATAACCGAGCGTCCGGTCAGCGATTATGTTCCCCTTTCCATGAATGACGATGCGGTGGTGACCCAGTTCACCATGACCACCCTTGACGAGCTTGGTCTGCTCAAGATGGATTTCCTGGGGCTGAGGAACCTGACAGTCCTCCACGATGCCGAATTGTCCGTCAGAAAGACCGAACCGGATTTCAGTATAAGCGACATTCCCCAGGACGACCCGAAGGTATTCGAGCTGTTTTCCTCCGGTGACACCGAGGGCGTTTTCCAGTTTGAATCCCCGGGAATGAAAAGGGTGCTGACCCAGCTCAGACCGGAAAGCATGGAGGATATAATTGCGGTGATCTCACTGTACCGTCCGGGTCCCATGGACTCTATACCCCGGTACATCCGCTGCCGCCGTGATCCCAAAGAAGTAGTATACAAGCACCCGCTGCTTGAACCTATTCTGAAGGTGACCTACGGCTGTATCGTGTATCAGGAGCAGGTAATGCAGATATTCCGTTCCCTTGCGGGCTATTCTCTTGGACGGGCCGACATCGTGCGCCGGGCAATGTCCAAAAAGAAAAAGAGCGTCATGGAAGAGGAACGGCGGGTATTCATCTACGGACTTACGGACGACAGCGGAAACGTCCTTGTGGACGGCTGCATACGCCGGGGAGTTCTGGAGGACACCGCAAAGGACATCTATGCCGAAATGGAGAGCTTTGCCTCCTACGCCTTCAACAAATCCCACGCAGCCTGTTATGCGGTGATCTCATACCAGACCGCGTACATGAAGTGCCATTACCCCTGCCAGTATCTTTCGGCTCTGCTTACAAGCGTTCTGGACAATTCCGGCAAGGTGGCGGTATATATAGACGAGTGTACAAAAAGGGGCATAAACGTACTTCCGCCCCATGTCAACACCTCCGACGCCGGCTTTACCGTCCACGACAACAGCATAAGATTCGGACTTATGGCGGTCAAGGGTCTTGGAAAGGGACTTATCGGCCGTATCGTCCGTGAGCGGAGAAAAGGGGATTTCACCTCCTTCTATGATTTCTGCAGCCGTGTTTACGGGTCCGAGCTGAACCGCCGCGCCCTTGACAGTCTTATACGCTGCGGCGCCCTGGACGGGCTGGGAGCCAATCGCAGACAGATGCTCCAGTCCATGGATATGTTCCTTGACTCCATCTCCACGGAGCGCAGCCGGAGTATCGAAGGTCAGCTCAACTTCTTTGAAGTCGCCGACGACATGGGCAGTCAGGAACCGGCTCTGCCCCGGGTGGGAGAGTTCTCTCCGTCGGAGCTGCTGGAAATGGAAAAGCAGTGTACCGGCCTGTATCTTTCGGGACACCCCCTGTCGGTATACGACCCGGTAAAGCGAGCCGTAAACGCCGACGAGATACGGGACATTATCTCCGGTGAGGACGGTATTTACAAGGACGGAAAAAAAGTTGACGTCTTTGCCATAATAAACAAGATACGCCTTTCCACCACAAAGACCGGACGACAGATGGCCTTTGTCATGATCGAGGACAAATACGCCTCTGTGGAGATGATAGTCTTCCCCGACACCCTTCAGGAGTACGGCGGGATATTACAGGAGGGCAGCGTATTGAGAATAGCCGCATCTGTCAGTCTCAAGGACGAGGAGTGCAAGCTTATCTGCAATTCCCTCCAGTCCGCGCCCACATCCGTTCCGGCCGGAGGAAAGCCCCCTCCGAAAAAGCAGGTGAAGCGCAAGGGACTGTACCTTCGTGTGCCAGACGACGGCTGTGAAGCGTACCGGCGGGCAATACAGATCACCGACATCTTTGACGGCGGCACCCCGCTCTACATCTATTTCACCTCCTCCGGACGTCTGTGGCACACTCCGTCAACCATGTGGGTTGACGCAAACGAAGTGATGATAAGGGAGCTGAAAAACCGCCTTGGAGACGAGAACGTCGCCCTGGTAAGATGATGTATCTCAAAAATCCAAATAATCTACAAAAAGTGCTTGACAAATCTACCGGCTTATGATATTATTAATAACGCAGTCGGCGCTGAGGCGCCTTCGGCAAAACATGGTCCGGTAGTTCAGCTGGTTAGAACGCTAGCCTGTCACGCTAGAGGTCGACGGTTCGATCCCGTTCCGGATCGCCAACGGACTCTCACACGGGAGTCCGCATATGCTGATATAGCTCAGTCGGTAGAGCGCATCCTTGGTAAGGATGAGGTCACCAGTTCGAATCTGGTTATCAGCTCCAGAAAAATACAGTGTTTATGCGGTTTTCAGATTTTGAGAGCCGCATATATTTTTTATCATTTAAAAAAGTACAGACAGAAGTACAGACATCTGAAAAATACAGACGATAGAGCGGCTATCTTTGTATAAAACTTTATTTGAATAATTTGCTTATTGTATTTCTGTAAAAAACAGCATATAATATAATTGACAGAACCCGACACGCCTCTCAACGATGCGTAACACGTCGGGTCATTTAATTATATGGATGATTATTATGGAACTGAAAGACTATCAAGGATTGGAGCAAAATATTGCTTGACACCAGACAGTTTCTAAAATTATAACAAACATACGAAAAGCGCAGCAGCTATCCATTGAGGTCAGCCGCTGCCTCTTGTTTTATGGTTCTGTTTTTTTCAATAGATTCTATGTATATCTCTTGTCTATCAGATTTTTTGATTTTGGTCTTGAAAATCTATATTTTTTTGTTTGGATATGATATAATCATCCTATATACTTCGGTGATAATCCGGTATTGTAAAGGTGATTATTATGATTGATGTAATTAAAGAAAAAATACAAGAAATCGAGAAAAAAGAGAATGTTCGTGTACTTCACTGTGTAGAATCGGGAAGTCGTGCCTGGGGGTTTGCTTCTCCCGACAGTGACTATGATGTTCGTTTTATTTATGTTCGCCCGAAAGATTATTATTTACGATTAGAAAAAACGAGAGATGTAATCGAATGGCAGCTTGATGATACTCTCGATATAAATGGGTGGGATATTCAGAAGGCACTTCGCCTGTTGCACAAATCCAATCCTACATTATTTGAGTGGAATTCATCACCTATAATATATAAAACAACAAATGAATGGGCATCTGTTTCGGAGGTTATCAATAAATATTTTGTCAAAAAATCCGGTCTTTATCATTATTTAAGCACAGCTAAAAGCAATTATCGTGAATACCTTCATGGGGAAACTGTCCGAACCAAAAAGTATTTTTATGTTCTTCGACCGATACTTGCCTGTAAGTGGATAATTAAACACAGTACTCCACCACCTATGCTTTTTAATGAGCTTGCCGCAGATTGTCTTGATCCTGAGATCAAACCAACAGTAGATTATTTGCTGAAGCTCAAGCGTGAAACACCTGAACTTAGAGAAGGTAAACGCATTGATATATTAAATGATTATTTGGATCATAATATTGAAAGCCTGAATGTCCTGATCTCTGATATGCCACAGGAAACACAATATGGCTGGGAAGAACTGGATGCTTTATTCATTTCGGTTTTATGATAGAAAAACATATATTTAGGTGAAGCAAAATGAATGAAATGGAAATATTTGATAATAACGGGCAGGAAACATACCGTTCGATCAGAAACAGCGTTATTGCTGCTCAAGGTAAGGTCTATTCTACCGTAAACTCAGCCATGGTAAATGCCTATTGGGAGATCGGAGAACAGATCTATAAGGCTTGCGGTGAGAATGACAGAGCCGAGTATGGCAAAAATCTATTGCAATATATTTCAGATAGGCTTACTGTTGAATTCGGAAAAGGCTATACGGTAAGAAATCTCCGTAATATGAGGCAATTCTATCTTATGTTCCCAATTCGGCACACACTGTGTACCGAATTGAGTTGGTCGCATTACCGTGTGCTGATGAGGATCTCAGATAAGACCGCCCGTGATTTTTATACTGAAGAATGTGCAAAATCAGCGTGGAGTGTCCGGCAGCTTGAAAGACAAATACATACGATGTATTATCAAAGACTGCTTGCAAGCCGTGATAAAGAAAGTGTTGCCGCAGAAATCCAGACAACAGAGCCTAAACCGGAATATGAAAAAGCCGTCAAAGATCCTTATGTGATGGAATTCTTGCAGATCAAGCCGGATACGCACGTTTATGAAAGCGACATTGAGCAGGCTCTACTTGACCATTTGCAGGAGTTTTTGCTTGAACTCGGACGAGGCTTTTCCTTTGTAGCAAGGCAGAAGCGCTTTACTGTTGACGGGCAGGACTTCTTTATTGACCTTGTATTCTATAACTATATTCTGAAATGCTTTGTCCTTTTCGACCTTAAAACAGGTACCCTCACACATCAGGACTTGGGACAGATGCAGATGTACGTCAATTACTACACAAGAGAACTGATGAACGAGGGTGATAAGCCGCCCATTGGCATAGTGCTTTGTGCTGAAAAGAATGACGCTATTGTAAAATACACTCTGCCGGAAAACAACGATCAGATATTTGCATCAAAATACTATACCTATCTGCCGACAGAAGAAGAATTGAAGCGTGAACTCAGGCTTGATGAATTTCAAAAGCTTGATGAATAATGGTACTTGAAGTTCTGATTGAGAAAAAAGCTCCTTTTTATAGCACAATCAAAATCGGCTGCTCTCATTTGACAGAGGGCAGCCTTTTGTATATTATGATTCTTTTTTCAATAGGTTACGGACGGTGTCGCCTGCTTTGCGGATGCTTTCTTCATTTGCATGGGTGTACATTCTGAGCGTGATCGCTGTGTCTGAGTGACCAAGGCGAGCAGAAACACTTGCTACATCTGCACCGTTGGTAATGGCAATACTGGCACTTGTATGACGGAGCAGATGCGGATGGAAATTCTCTATACCGTATTTATTCCCGAACTTCTTGAAGAACCCTGTAGGGCTTTGTGGGTGCATTGGTTCGGGACTTTCGTCCTGAGTGAATACCCATTGTGTCAATATAGAATTGCTTGACTGATGTCGCTGTAGCCGCCTTAATAAAGCAATAGTGTCTGAGCCTATATCAATACTTCTTATCTCTCCGTTTTTAGGCAGTCCGGTATAAACGCCTGCATCGACGGTATAGTTTAGCGTCCTGTTTATAGTCACGGATTCTTTGTCAAAGTCAATATCCTGCCATTGAAGCCCGCACAGCTCGCCTCTGCGGCAGCCTGTATCCGCACAAAGCACAATGTATGTCTGCCATTGCAGACTCTCCTTGCTGACGCAATCAAGGCAATAACGAAGCTGCTCAATAGTTAATGCCTTGTCAGATTCGGCAACCTGCTTTTCATCTTTTGGCTGCTTAGGACGTTGTACCCTTTGCATAGGATTTATCTGAATGCTGTAATCCATAAATGCCATATCAAATATACCATTCAGAAGATTATACAGCTTGATAGTGCTGGAGTGCTTGTATCCCTTTTTCTGAAAGTCAAGCAGCATTTTGTTAAGCATTGCAGGAGTTATTTCTGTAATCAGATAGTCGCCTAATATCGGCAATATATGTTTATCAAGGTATGTCTGATAGCTTGACCGTCCGTTTTCGGAAAGTGTTTGCTCTTTTGTAGCCATGTACACGCCAAGTGCATAATCCCTGAAAGTCTTTAACTTTGCCCTTTCAAGTTCTTCTTGACGGGCTTTTTCTTTTCGCTCGGCTCTGGTCTGGACTTCTCCGTTTTTGCACCTGTTTTCAAAATCAGCAGCATACTTTGCAAGCTGCCTTTGCGTTGTTTTTTCGCTCCACTGCGGCTCAGGGTAAAATCTTGTGCTGTATTGCTTGCCTCGCTCCGGAGAAACAACAATCTTGTAAAAAGGTCTGCCGTCTTTTGTGTGCATTAGCTTAGTGCTTGCCATTATGTGTCACTGTCCTTTTTACTCGTTTTCACTCGTTGCCCTCTCTCTTGTCGTCTCCCTTTGATTTGAAAATATCATCAAAAATATCAAAAAGCATATTCTCTGTTTTGTTTTCTGACGGTTCCTCGGTTTCCTTTTTTTCGTTATCAATTCCAAGGTAGAAAAATGCTAATAAAGAAAGCTTATCTTTTGAGAGATTTTTAAGCGCATTGTTTTTTGTCTCTTCAAAATTTATATTTTCTGATGTCTTTAAATAGGAACAGATAAAAGAATAGAACTCCTCACTGATATTTGCTTTTGACTCAGTTATTTTACTATCTAATTCTGTGATTTGTGTAATGATAGAAGCTATTTTTTTCTTTAGTTCATTGATTTCATCTGATGGCGAGTTTTTATCCATAGACTGATATTTATCAATGCTTTCGTTCAATTCAGAATGAAGCTTATTACTCTGAACTATCTGTTCAATCAGTGTACTCATTAAAAAGCAAGATTTAACAAACACAACATTATCGTTATAATAAGCATCTTGCAGCTTAAAAAACAACGATGTTTGTTGTTTCGGGACACTATCTTCATTTGTTTTTGATACTTCATTAACCAAATGAAGAAAATTGACGCTATCATCTGATAAGCCGGTGTAATTACAGATTTTTTGCATAGTTGTATCATTCTCCTTCGTATCTGTCATTCCCAGAACATAATCCGCCGTAGTTTCGTAATGCTGTGCAATTTTAATGATGATTTCAGCATCAGGTGTCCTTTTACTATTTTCGTAGTTGGCAAGGCTGGCTCTGTTACAACCTAACACAGCCGCTAATTGCTCCTGTTTTTCCCCTGCTGATTTTCGCAATTCAGCAATTCTTGCACCTATTATACTCTTCATAATTGTGATCTCCTTAATTGAAATAGTGTCAAATGATGTGTCAAAAAATATTTAGGTTTCAAACATCAACATATTGACTTTAATAACGAAACGTGCTATAATGTTCGTGTCAACAACTTAATGATAACATATTTACTATTGATATGTCAATAAGTTGCTTGCAAATATTTTTCATAGGGGGGTGATCATATATGGCAAACACTGAAATCAGAGTTAAACTTGCTGAAACGGGCGTAAAGCAGTATGAGGTAGCAGAATATCTGAAAATAGCGGAGACTTCATTCAGCCGCAAACTGCGAAATGAACTACCGACAGAAGAAAAAAACCTGATCCTGCAAATCATCGACGAACTCAGCACAGAAAAAGAAACCGTCTGACCTGCGGCAACAGATCAGACGGCAAAAAAGCACAAACGCAAGCTAACCGAACAAAGCCGCTGCATAAATGCTTTATTATATAATAGCAGATCGGCGGCAAAAAGTAAACAAAAAACGAAAGGAAGATTTTTCTATGAATATCAAAGAATCAAAAACAATGTTCGTAACAATCAATGAAGCCGCCGCTCTGACAGGACTGGCAAGATCATACATCCGTCAGGGATGCAAAGACGGCACTATTCCCTGCATCCGTGTGGGCGGCAGCGATAATGCCACATACAAGATTCATTATGAACAGTTTTGTCAGCAGCTTTGCAAAATGGCTGCCCAAACACCGTAAATGGCGGGGCTGATAAACTATGAGACCGAAATATATAGAGTTTATCGGCAATCATCCGGCAGAAAAGGAAAAAGACAGGCAATACTTTGATAGTCCTCAACAGAACTGGAGCAGCTACGGTGCGGTATACGGCAAGGAATACCTGAAAGTTGAGATAACCGATTACGACAAAACGACAGGAGAACCGATAGAGCCTATTCGTGGCAAGGCACAAAGTGATGTAGTTATTGCTATTCTGGATTTATTAAAAATCAAGTATAACGGAATAAAGACAGAGAATGGAAAGCAGCTGTTTTTCCGTAAACCGAACAATATCGCACAAACAAATAAGCCGAATTGGTACTCCCCATTGGGAATCAGAGCTGATTGGAGATTTCCTGAAAGCGGAGATACTATCCCTTTGATGATAAACGGTATTCAAAGAACCTTTTTCAAAGGAAGTATCATAAATACAGAAAT
>JBGUWM010000089.1:0-4869 GCA_045221175.1 Acutalibacteraceae bacterium
GAGGAGCTAAAGCTCCTGCGGTGAGGTTGGATCAATGCAGCCGATGTTAAGCGAGCTTACATCGGGCTTTGCTCCGAGTTAAATCGCCTCCGGCGTATGAACCGTAGAGGTAGGCTTCCTTGACACTTCCGAATATCTTTACGCATCCGGTATACGCTTCGCTCAGGATCGATACAGGAATGTATCGACCATACCATAGATAAAACTAAAAGCCCGGCCTGAGCTCAATATCATTAAGATAAAAAAGTAATAACAAAAAGAAATGCAGTCGAGATAAAAATCTCGGCTGTGTTTTTATGAAGAAGGCACGCCAAAAAGACCGGAGGAAGTCCAGTCTGAAAAAAAGCTATTGAAAAACAACAAAGATTATGCTACTCTATAAAGAAAGCTGACAGCAGGTTTGGATTTGAGCGATCGAGGCTTGCCTTTTAGAGAGCGAATGGGAAGAATGTTCATTTGAATAACAGCTTCAACAAAGTCCGGAGTACAGAGACTAAGAAAGAATTTGCGACATACATTAGTAGCGGCGGAGAAATTGATCCTGTAAATCAGTTTTTTTGACGCCTTCCGAATTGAAACGCTGGCGGCAATCAGTTGGGAGAAGTTGTACATGGTGAGTTTCGCATAGATTTCTTGGAGAATGAACTCCGGCTTTTTTGAATGGAAGTAAAGTAAGCCAAGCGAATATTTGAGGGAACGAAAAGAGGTTTCAATACCCCAACGCAGAGAGTAGAGAAATTTAATCTTTTCGGGCGGAAAAGAATCAATCGGAAGATTAGTGATTAAAACCTCATACTTATCCGGAATAACTTCTACGCGTACAATACGAAAAACAAGATTAAAGAAAGATGGAGGATCCGAGCGTTTGGAATCAGCAGGAAGGAAGTCAAAAGTAGAATTTGAAGGAGTAAAGCGAAAATGATTGCGATCTTTGCAAAGAGTTTTTGTAATTTTGTTTTGTTTATTAGTCAAAGTCAATGAAACGTGTAAGTCAAATTCATCACTTTCAGGTAAATCGAAACCTCTCAAAATCCCATGACCATTAATATCCTTGATTCTAAATAGAAAAAACTGACCGATTTGCTGAATATGAGCCATATTGTTGTAAGATTCATATCCTCTGTCAGCAATAAAGACGGAAGGGACAGGAGAGTTGTATCTATCTACCATATCACATAAAGCACGATGTTCATTGCATTTTCTGGTTTTTTGAATCACAGCGTCCAGATATGTATTAGAGCACAAATCATAAAGAGCGTTTAAATGGTAAAGATTGTATGGTGAGCAATTTTTAACTTTGAAATAAGAATCATAATCGTCGGGATTGGTCGGTGTATGAATATCTGAACCGTCAACAGCCAGCAAGCGATAGCCTTCAAATTGCTTAACAGGATTCATAGTGTTTGTGAACTGCTTAAATATCTCTTCAAACGCAGTAGGAAGGATTTTGGTTCGCTGTTGTACCAATGCCGAAACAGAAGCTATGGACGTATCTCCGGAAAAAATATCCGTTAGTTCATTAGCCAACGATTTCGAACTGAAGCCCAAAACGGATTTAATTACTTTATCCATTGGCAGCTTTTTACGTCTGGTAAAATCTTTTTCGGGATTTCGACAGTATTCTCTTGATGATTGGCAAACTGCTTTAATACTCTTGTCTAATGCATTTTTGATTTTCTTGATCTGATTCATAGTGCTTTGCTCCTTGTAATTTAGATTGGATTTTACTCCTAATTACAAGGGCTGAATCTGTTCGATAATCGAACAGATTCAGCCGCACATTTTTCATCTTTTGTCAAGCCTTTTCCTAAAAATTCTTCAAAAAAACAGGGCACCCACTTCTTGTGAGTGTCCTGTTGCTTAACTTAATGATATTGGGCCTGAGCTGGACTTTTTCGACAATCTGAGCCTCCGATTCAAGCGGATTTAGAGGCTTTTTTATGTCTTAAGCAAGGTACTTGATAAATGAAGAATATAGTAAAGGCGCCACAGCGAATTGTGCGGTGGCGCCTTAAGATTATGGCTGAGATGTTTAATCCATGTAATCGTCATACAAAAAATCAGCCCAATAATACTGGCTCATATACTCGTTCTGGTACGCGTTGACTGCTCCCGCGTCCAGCTCCTTGAAACGGTAGTAGTCGCAGTCGAGCACATCGGGATTGACCGCGAGGGCGTTATAGCTGCGTACTACCGCGTCCTCTGCGCCGACAGCCTTCAGGCTCTTTATCATAGCATAGATATAGGTTTGAAGGAGATTTTGCAGCTTTTTTTCATAAGGCTCATCCTCAAAGATCGCGGCGAATATCTCTCTCGTGGTACAGGAGCTGCCCTGTTTATGAACGAGATACGCAAAGACCTCCTTAGCCTTGCTGCGCTCAAAGCGAACGTGAGCGCCGTCTGGCGTGAAAACATCAAAGTTGCCGAAGCACTGTACGCGTAGCAGAGCGTTGCTTTTCGGGGTGATCGGAAAGCGCAGATCCTCCAGTTCCGCCTTGACTTCCTCGGCGGTTACGGGCTTCATAATGTAGCCGGACGCTTTCATGTCCATCGCGTCTCCCTTGTAATCGGAAAAGCCGGTGACAAAGATGATATTCATTTTGGGGTTGATTTCCTTTAGCCTTTTTGCGACCTCTACGCCGTTCATGCCGCGCATATGGATATCCAGAAAGGCGACGTCACAGCCGCTTTGTTTGGCGTCCTCCAACAGATCTGCCTGCTTACGGAACGCCGTGACTTCAGCGTCGGACTTTGCTTCGCGGATTGCCGCTTCCAGCATTTTCAGAGCCAAAGGCTCGTCGTCAAGACAAAGTATCCTCATTTGGTTGACCCTCCTTAGGTAATATTACGATCGCTGTGGTGCCCTTGCCGACAACACTTTCGATTTTTACCTCGCCGCCGCACATATCGTGCAGGCGTTTTTTTGTGTTTTCCATACCGACGTGCGAGCGGCCGTCAGCCTTTTGTTCGTTGACGTCGAAGCCCACTCCGTCGTCTTCTATTACGACCTCATACGCTGTTTCGGTTTCACGGGTAGAGATCCTGACCGTACCTCCGTCCTCTTTCATTCCGACGCCGTGCTTGACGGCGTTCTCGACAAGCGGCTGAATGGATAGCAGCGGCAGCACAAAATCAGTCGCTTGAATGTCGTACTCGATATTCAGCAAATCGTCAAACCGCAGCTTCTCAATATATAAATACTTTTTCAGATGTTCCAGCTCCTGCGTGAACGGTACCGGACCGGTTTGTTTTAAAGAATCCATATTGCCGCGGAGATATTTGGCGAAGGTGATCGTCGCTTCTTTAGCGATCTTGGGATCTATCTCGCACATCATTGCGATGGACGTCAGGGCGTTATACATGAAATGGGGACGGATCTGGGATGTCATCACGCTGACCTTAGCCTCATACAGCTCCTTTTGCATCTGTTGGTAGCGGATGGCCTCTTTATACTGTCTGCGCAGATCGCCGATCAGCCGCACGATCTGTACGATCATGGTGATCGCCAGACCGTAGTTGAAGTAGTGCGAGCCCGGCAGATGGACAAAAAAATCGAGCACGTCGATAGCGACCGTCAGCAGCAGCGGCGCCCACGACAGCAGGAAGAAGAGTGCGTTGCGGTCGCCTCGATTCTCGACGCAGAACAGCACGATCATGACCGCAATACCTACCGCCGCGACGATATTCATCGTCAACGAAGAAGCGTTGAGATCGCTGACATGGCAAAGCTGCAGAATAAATACAGCCATCGCGCAGCTGAGGTAGACGCTCGAAGTGATATTGGCAGCGGCGCGCGTCCCTCTGTTGCGCATATAGGACTTGAAATAGAACAGCACTGCCGCGACAAAGCAGTATCCCGTGACCTTATCCATCATCATACATACGGTCGGGTCGAGGATCCATAGATTCAGATAACCGCTGATCTGCTGCATGATCATGTACAGCCCCCAGAAAAAGCTGAGCAATCCGAATGTAAGGTACTTATAATCTATCTTTCCGAGGATAAAGCTCGCCACGGGGAAAAAGAACAGTCCGAAGAAGCACACCAAAACGAACAGCAACACCGGCGGCAGCGCGTCATAGAAGAATCGCAGATACATCCCTTCGTTGTAATATGCCGTAACATCAATACAGTCGCTGTAGCTGACAAGCGCGTCGCTGTAGGGATACACCACCTCAAAGACCAGTTCCGAATCCGGTGTAATGTTCGCTTTCCCGGTCAGATAGTCGATATAGATCGTTCTTACAAGGTAGCCGGGCGTATCCGGCATATCCAGCGCCAAAGGCTTTTCGGTGACGGTATGCTCATAAGAGAGCTTGGCGTCGTCAAAGTTATAGCTCTCGATCACGGTACCGTCGGATATTTTCAGCGTATACCACACGTTTTTGGAAGAAACGGTCAGGTTTCCGAAAAACAGCAGGAGATCTTTCGACATCTTGCCCTTGAACACGATCTTATGAAAGTGGTCGGTGATCGGGCGGTCTTTTTCGATCGGCTTCCACTCGCCGCCGTCAATAGAGTATTCACCATCCAAAAACATCGACGGCGTTTTGTAGATATCCATGCTGACATAATAGCGCATGCCGATCCATACCGCGCTCGTGAGCATCAGAAGCATCAGCACGACGCTTACCGCTGTCCAGATCTTTCCACCGATGATCTTCTTCATGACATCGCCCCTTTCCGGATTTTTTTTCATTATATCATAGGGATCAGGGAATGAAAAGTTAAAAAAATCGAATTTTTTTCAAAAAGCCCGATATTTGCAAAGAAGTTGCAAAGATCGGTCTGATATACTTAAGACACAGTCAAGGGAAAGACAAAACCTCCCGACGGACTGAAAAGGATTTCAAAAAAATTTGAAACTT
>JBGUWM010000090.1:0-1956 GCA_045221175.1 Acutalibacteraceae bacterium
AGGGGCGTGTTGGGCGGATAATCGCGGGGGTTGAAGTTGCAGGTATACGATGACTAAGTGAGCGTAAGCGAACGAAACGCGAATTGACAGTGCAGGCACTGCGAAAAAACAATTCAAACATACATCAGTACTGCAACCGCCCAAAAGCGCACCGTCAGGGGCGTGTTGGGCGGATAATCGCGGGGGTTGAAGTTGTAGGTATACGATGACTAAGTGAGCGTAAGCGAACGAAATGCGAATTGACAGCGCAGGCACTGCGCCACTGCGCCACTGCGTGGGTATTTGCATTTTTGTTAAAGATATGTTATGATAAAGATGTTATTTTTCGGGATTATACACCACATAGATTAATGTGAAAAATGTCAGGTTTGTGCGGTATTTGTCCCGTGTCTGTGATCTGCATTGCAGTGTCTCCCTAACAGCCTTGATACTGCAATCACCAAATTGTGAAAATAAACGAAGTTTAAAAGAAAAGAGGCACTAACATGAAGGTCGGAGAACTCAACGTCTTTACTACTGTGACCAATATCATTAAAAAATACCATAACGGCAGAGATCTTGTCATTATCGGAGATAATTTGGATTTTGTTGATTTTTTGAGAGAGAATAATCTGAACATCTGTCAACACTATCTCATTACACCGGAAGATGATAATAACAATTTATCATCTGCAGATGCACCAAACAATGTTACTGCAGACAATGAAAAAGAATCTCCTGATGATACAACGATTGCTGTCATCAATGATTCGTCTATACAGCCTGACACAACAAGCGTTTCTTCTGAAATACTTCCGGCAGAAAACAATGCTCTTCCCAATTCCGCTGAAGTTTTATCCGATTCTCCTGCAAAGAATAATGATACTGATTTGGCTGACGCTTCTTCGACAGTCCAAACAGACTTTCAGGCAGACACTTCTGCCTCCGCTGAACATCCTGCTATTAGCGACAATCCCGCTAAAATCAAAAATGATGACGCTGTGCCCGAAGGCGCTTCTGCCAGAGATCTTCCTCCCGAACTGGATCCTCTTTGCTTTGTCAGAAATAATCATCACCTCGCTGAAAACTGCTATCTCCTCTTTACAGAAGTCAAGCGTTCCAAAGAACTGAAGCTTGAACTGCAGGAACTGGGGTATAAAGAATTTAAAGATTATGTTTTTGCCAACCACGGCAGAATCATCGTGAAAGCCGGCTATCGTGATTATACCGATGAATACAGCAATTTTGTTCACAGCAGAAACTGCAAGGTCTTTTTGAATGACTTTTGCTGCAACGTCCGTATCAATGTAGATGATACAGCCGTTTTCGATGACAAGTGCTATATCTCCGCCCGTCACATGGGACTTTCCGAAGTTAATATCGGTCCGGAATGCCGCTTTATTGACAGCGTGTCTTTAGTCGTCGCCGGAGAAGCGAAGCTTACTATCGGCAAGGGAACAAAAATCGTTCAAAATTCCGGTGTTGTTGTACTGGAAGGCAATTCCGTTACGATCGGAGAAAAATGTCTGTTTTCCTACGACGTTAAAATATACAGCGGCGACGGTCATGCTATTTTTGACTCCGATACCAAAAACCGGCTGAATCCTCCGACGTTCAATGACAAAAACAAAATCATCATCGGTAACTACGTCTGGGTGGGTATGCGTGCTGTTATTATGAACCACTGTAACATCGGTGACTCCTGTATCATCGGCGCCGGCTCCATCGTAAAGGGTACGTTTCCCAATAACTGCGCTCTCGGCGGCAATCCTGCCAGACTCATCCGCAAAAACGTCGTGTGGACCCATAACTACACGGACGGTATGATTGAAGACTGTCCGGAAGAATATATTCTGCCCACCATCGAAGACTTTTAATCCGACCACCTGTGCGATTTAACTCGGAGCAAAGCCCGATGTAAGCTCGCTTAACATCGGCTGCATTGATCCAACCTCACCGCAGGAGCTTTAGCTCCTC
>JBGUWM010000091.1:0-7014 GCA_045221175.1 Acutalibacteraceae bacterium
TTCACCGTGCCTGCTATGTGCGTGACCGCACCGGACGAATATGTTCCGGTAACGATCTTTGCATCGTCGCTTAATATGCTTCAAAAATGAAATCGACAGTAGAGGCACCGACTGAAAACAACCATGTGCCGTCTTTTGCACACAGAAGATGTTGATATAAAGCAACAGCAGGCAATGAAAGACTCCTTCTCTTTTAATGTTTTATTTGTACTGTTTTTTGTACATATAAACAAAAAATACGATTGATTACAACTTTTTTTGTGATATAATTAAATCATAATATTCACAAAGAAAGGTGAGGCCCATGAAAATTGCACATATAAAGCCTGACTCAGATGAGATACAGACGATCAAGGAGCATTCATACGCAACGGCAAAAATAGCCGAACAATTTTCAGTGGAACCGCTGAAGCAAATAAACTATTGTATAGGGCTTCTTCATGATATCGGAAAGTATCAGAAATCATTTCAGGACAAAATAACCGGTGCCAAAAAAACAAAAGTGGAGCATTCCGTCTGCGGAGCGATCGAAGCAGGTAAACTATTTGAAAATCATGTTGCTGTACTGCTGATGCAGTACTGTATTGCAGGACATCACTCCGGCATTCCTGACGGAGGTACACCGAAGGATACGCAGTATGAATCATCTCTTTGCGGAAGACTGAAAAGAGAGAGTTTATCAGAAGATTACAGCGATTACAAGGCTGAGCTCATGGTTAAGGAACCGGATATCTCCGAGCTTATGAACTATATGCAGAAATGTCAGCAGTGCAGGACCGACAGGGAGTGTTTTATAGAAACCTTTGCTTTCATCACAAGATATTGCTTTTCCTGCCTTACCGATGCAGATTCTCTTGATACAGCATATTTCTGCAATGAAAGAAATGATGTTGAACTGACATCTGACTTCAAGACTTGTCTTGACAAGATAGAGCAAAAGCTTGCCGGATTCAGAACGGAGACGGTTCTGCAAAAAACACGTTCTATTCTCCAACAGCAGGTTTATGATAAAGTCGGCACAAATTCGGAAATATATCTGATGAATATGCCCACCGGCAGCGGAAAGACCCTTTGCAGCATGAAGTTTGCTTTGGAACGTGCAATAAAAACAGGCAAAAAACGTATCATATATGTCATACCGTATAACAGCATTATTGATCAGACGGTGGACGAATTTGAAAAGACCTTCGGAGAAAGCGCACAGATACTCAGACACCAGTCGTCCTTTTGCATTGACGATACAGATAAAGATGAGGATTACAGACAGCTTTTAAAAAACGTAACGGAAAACTGGAACGCACAGATCATTGTTACAACATCGGTACAGTTTTTTGAGTCGGTTTATGCAAATAAAAGAAACAAGCTTAGAAAGCTGCATAACATGGCGGACAGTATGATTATTTTTGACGAAGCTCATCTTATGCCTTTTGAATACATCAAGCCATGTCTTCGTGCGGTTTCCTATATAACAAGATTTCTGAACAGCGAGGCGGTATTTCTTACAGCCACAATGCCCGATTTTGACGCTCTTATAAAAAAATATGCTTTGAATGACAGTCGTATAACAGACCTGATCGGTGACAAATCATTGTTTGGCAATTTTAATAAGGGCCAATTTATCAATTCAGGCGAAGTCAGTGAAGAAACACTGCTCTCACAGGCTTCATCTTATCCCTCCTCGCTTATCGTAGTGAATAAAAGATCAACCGCTTCAAGGCTTTATGAAATGCTGCCGGACAATCAGTACAAAAAATATCATCTCTCTACATACATGACTGCATACGACAGAAAACGCGTTATTGACAGCATAAAAAAAGAATTGGCTGAGCTTTACAAGGAACATCCTGCGCTTGATAATGTGCCCGAAAACAGACATATCGTGGTTATTTCTACATCATTGATCGAAGCCGGTGTAGATCTCGATTTCTTTACTGTTTATCGGGAATTGTCCGGACTTGACAGTATCCTGCAGGCAGGAGGCCGCTGTAACCGTGAGGGTAAAAGACAAAATGCCACTACAAGCATATTCCGTTTTAACAGTCATCAGGAAGGAGAAAAAGAAAACATAACACGTTCACTGACAGAAAAATATGCCGACCTTTCTTCACCGGAATGTATAAAGGAATACTATAAACGACTATATGATCTCAACGATGAATATATCAGAGAGCAAACCATTGCGAAAGATGTTACAAAACTAAATTCTATTCCCTTTGCCGAGTATGCCAAAAAGTTCAGGCTGATAGATGACAGCACCGTTTCTGTAGCTGTTGAATGTAATGATGAAAGTATAGAGCTTATATCTCAGCTCAGAGCCTGCGGTTTTACTGACCACAGGAAGCTCAGGAAATACTGTTTTACCGTTTATCAATATGAACTGGAAAAACTGATAGAACAGGGAGTTGTAAAAGAGTACAGCGGGATATGGTGTCTGGAAAACAAGGACTATTATGACCCTGACAGGGGTATTATGTTTGAAGCAAGGGATTATTTTTTATAAGGAGGAATGCTTTCATGAGCAAAGGATTCAGAATAATTGCAGAAGGCGACTATGCCTTATTTACCAGACCCGAAATGAAGGTCGAAAGAGTAAGCTATGATGTGCCGCCTCCGGGGGCACTGGAGGGAATGTTAAAAAGCATTTACTGGAAGCCTGCGATACGCTATGAGATAGACAGAATCATTGTATTCAATCCTATCAATTTTACTAATGTCAGGAGAAATGAGGTCAAGGAAAAGGTATCGCTCCCGAATGTAAAAGGGCAGATGAACGGAAATGAGAAAGATCCCTGCATTTATACATCAGAGGATAGAACGCAAAGGGCGTCTATGCTTCTGAAAGATGTATGTTACGGGATAGAATTTCATTTTGAGATGACAGGACTTCAAAGTACACATGATGACGAAGATGAAAAAAAGCATTACAACATCATGAAAAGGCGGCTTGAAAAGGGTCAATGCTTCCGTACTCCCTGCTTTGGATGCTCGGAGTTTCCTGTCAGAAGGATAGAACTTGTGGAAGATTTTGATCTGTCGCTTATCAGTCCGGAAATACAATCACTCGGAGATGTTGACCTTGGCTTTATGAGCTATAAGGTGGAATTCAACGATAAAGGATTACCGCTGAATCATGACTGGAACAATCCCGTTTTTTCCGATAAAGCCTCTACACGTTATTACCGGCCGCACATGATAAACGGGATCATTGATGTCCGCCGTTACAAGGAGATGATGAAATGCTGATAAACGCCTTGTGCGAATACTATGATGAATTGACAAAAGCCGGAAAGGTTGTACCTGATGGCTATTCGGAACAGGCAGTGCATTATATTATTGCGCTGACGCCGGACGGAAAAATAGATGCGATCATGCCTCACAATAAAAAAGGTATTGATAAAGAAAACAAGGGAAAGAAAAAAGAACGACTTGAACCGAACACTGTCATTTTACCGCAAAGGACAGAGAAATCCGGTATAGAATCCAACATAATAGAACACAGACCGCTGTATATATTCGGGCTCAATTATGAAAAGGATGGATTTACACCGGAAGATAAGACCAATAAGGCGCATAAATCCCACGAAGCCTTTGTTAAGGCAAATCTTGATTTTATTGAAGGAATGGATTCTCCTGTCATCAATGCGTACAGACGCTTCATGCAGAACTGGATACCCGAAAAAGAAACAAATAATCCTCATCTGCTTTCTCTTGGAAAGGAATATAAGAATTCCTATTTTGGTTTTTGTCTGAGCGGTTATCCCGAACACCTTATACAGGACGATCCTCAGATAATCAGAAAGCTTTTGTTGTCCGCTGCGGATGAATCATCAGATAATAGACATTCCGCTCAATGCGCTGTTAGCGGTGAAAATCAGCCGATTGCAAGAATACATAATAAAATAAAGGGCATTACAGGAGGTCTTGCTTCGGGAACTGTGCTGATAGGCTTCAAAACATCCTCGGGATGTTCATACGGCAATGAGCAGTCATATAACAGCAATATTTCGGAAGAAGTGATGAAGAAATATACAACTGCTCTCAATGCTCTGCTTGCAGATAGAAGGCATCATACAACCATAGACGATATGACCCTGATCTATTGGGCGACGGGCGGAACACAAAATGAAAACTGCTGCGATATGTTTGATCTGTTCTTTAACGGAGCTTCTGTTGAGGACAAAATGGATAAAACACAGACTGAACAAATGCTGTCCGATACCTTCAAGCTTGCAAGAGATGGCAAACTGACAAAGGAACGGCTTTCTGATCTGACAGGTGTAGACGAAAATGTTGATTTTTACATTGCAGGATTAAAGCCCAATTCATCTCGCCTGTCGCTTAAATTCATCTATCACAGACGGTTTGCGGATATTCTCTTTTCGATCGCACAGCATCAGGAAGATATGCTTATCACACAAAGCAAAGGTCCGGTTCCGCTCCGGAGACTGAAGAAGGAGCTTGTGTCACCCAAAAGCAGTGATACAAGTGTCGGCTCACCGTTGTTGTCATTGATTTTTAAGTCAATACTATATAGCTCACCATATCCGGATTATCTGCTTTCTACACTTGTTACAAGAGTAAAAACAGATCAGTATATCAACTATGTCCGTGCAGGCGCCATCAAAGCGTGCATCAACAGAAAATCAAGAGCGTCAAAAGAAAAGGAGGAATTAACAGTGGCTCTCGATATCAACAATACCAATCAGGCATACTTATGCGGCAGACTGTTCGCCGTTCTGGAAAGAATACAGGAGCTTTCTGCCGCACCCGTCAAGCTTAACCGTACTATTAAGGATGCTTAGTTTGCATCGGCAGCGTCTAAACCTGCGTTGGTTTTTCCAAAGCTTCTTTCACTGTCGCAGAATCATGTAAAGAAGCTGAATGACGGAAACAGGATCTTTTTCAGCAAAATGGTGCAGGAGATCATCTCCAAAATAAACAATGAATTTCCGGATACGCTGATGCTGACGGAACAGGGTAAGTTCATGATCGGCTACTATCATCAGGTACAGGCTTTTTTTGATAAAAACAACAAGGAGGAAAACTAAAATGATCAACAACAGATATGACTTTGTCATGATTTTCGACGTGGAGAACGGAAACCCCAACGGTGACCCCGACGCAGGAAACGCCCCGAGAATTGACGCAGAAAGCGGTCTGGGCTATGTAACGGATGTATGCCTGAAAAGAAAGATCAGAAATTATGTCGAGCTGGTCAAGGGCGGCGAAGAAGGCTATAACATTCTTGTCAAAATGGATAAGGCTCTCAACACAAAATTTACAAACGCCTATGAAAGCAATCATTTAAAAAAAGGTCAGAAGGGCAAAAGTAAGGATGATGTCGATACGGCGAGAACATTCATGTGCAGAAATTATTATGATGTAAGAATGTTTGGCGCAGTAATGTCAACAGGCGACGATCCGTGCGGGATTGTAAGGGGGCCTGTGCAGATCAATTTCGCAAGAAGTATATCTCCCATCAATATTCAGGATATCACTATCACCCGTCAGGCTGTTACTACCGAAAAGGACTTTGAAAACAAAAATAATGAAATGGGTAAGAAGAGCTTTATTCCCTATGCTTTGTACCGTGCCGAAGGTTATGTTTCCGCAGCCCTTGCCAACAAAACGACCGACCTGAGCGAGGAGGATCTTGAGCTTCTGTGGAAAGCTATCATCAATATGTTTGAGGAGGATCACAGTGCCGCAAGAGGAAAGATGTGCATGAGAAAGCTTATCATCTTTAAGCATGACAGTGTTCTGGGTAATTGCCCCTCACACATTCTTTTTGATAAAATATCCATTGCCGAAAACACTGTACCGCCAAGAAAATTCACTGATTACAGCATCAGTATTGATGAAGAAATGCCCGAGGGCGTTGAAATGATTGAAAAGCTATGATGAATACTGATATATCTATCAGATCCATACAGCATTATTTGTATTGCCCGCACAGATGGGGGCTTATTGAAATAGACTGTGCGTGGGCGGAAAATTATTATGTTACAAGATCCGACCTTATGCATGA
Source organism: Acutalibacteraceae bacterium (assembly GCA_045221175.1). Lineage (GTDB taxonomy): Bacteria > Bacillota > Clostridia > Oscillospirales > Acutalibacteraceae > UBA1213. The sequence goes on from JBGUWM010000091.1 coordinate 6,029, forward strand.
AAGAGTACATGATACAGGCTCATATAATTCAAGAAGCAAAAGGGCTTATACTGCTGTCAAAATATATAACGACCTGCCGGAATATGGATTGTACGGTGTGACAGACTGTCTGGAAATAGACAAGACCGGTCGGTATTCTCTTGTTGAATATAAGCCTGCAAAGCCCCAAAACAGAGAATACAACCATGATGATCTGAAATTGATGAAGAAAGGGACAGTCTGAGGTTCTATTATCTTGGCAATAGTTGGGAACGAAAGATAGAACACATAGGTGTAAAAAACACATAAAATCCTAAGGGAGTAATAATAATATAGCCTCTTGACCGTTGTGCGAACCGCCTGTGATGTAAAATAAACTGGAGGTTCGCCCCGGAAAAAGCGGTAATTTACAGCAATTATATTACTATAAGAAATAAATAGTAATCAATGTCCGCTCCATGTTGTGGTGCGATGCAGAGTATATACTATATTTTGCTGTCGCACCTCGCATGGGGTGCGTGAGTAGAAATGACGCCGCCGTGCCCCGCTGATACCCTCTTATGCGTCGCACCTCGCATGGGGTGCGTGAGTAGAAATCGTTTGAGTGTCTTCTCTTCCGTCACCGTGAAACGTCGCACCTCGCATGGGGTGCGTGAGTAGAAATCTCTGAAGGAAGGGTCAGAAACCGTTGAAGGTTCGGTCGCACCTCGCACGGGGTGCGTGAGTAGAAATTTGCACTTCTTGCACGTAGATCTTTTGAGGTTTTCGTCGCACCTCGCATGGGGTGCGTGAGTAGAAATGCCGATCGGCAGGAGCTCAGCGAGAAAGGCGAGACCGTCGCACCTCGCATGGGGTGCGTGAGTAGAAATAATGTATGTATCAGGTCCCAGCTCTGACTCCTCCTGTCGCACCTCGCATGGGGTGCGTGACCGCACCGGACGAATATGTTCCGGTAACGATCTTTACATAGTCGCTTAATATGCTTCAAAAACGAAATCGACAGTGGA